>NZ_KV797510.1:50206-50864 GCF_001809385.1 Staphylococcus sp. HMSC055C03 | reverse complement strand
AAGAGGGATTCGAACCCCCGCGAGCCGTTAAGCCCCTGTCGGTTTTCAAGACCGATCCCTTCAGCCGGACTTGGGTATTCCTCCAAAAAAATTATATGGACCTTGCAGGACTCGAACCTGCGACCGAACGGTTATGAGCCGTTAGCTCTAACCAACTGAGCTAAAGGTCCTAAATAATTTTACAACTAATAATTAGTGGCGGTGGAGGGGATCGAACCCCCGACCTCACGGGTATGAACCGTACGCTCTAGCCAGCTGAGCTACACCGCCATTGTATAGGTTTATGTTGTAATTAAATATGGTGGAGACTAGCGGGATCGAACCGCTGACCTCCTGCGTGCAAAGCAGGCGCTCTCCCATCTGAGCTAAGCCCCCATATTAATTTAATAATCCTTTTTCTAAGGTTATCGGGAAGACAGGATTCGAACCTACGACCCCTTGGTCCCAAACCAAGTGCTCTACCAAGCTGAGCTACTTCCCGTAGAAAATAAGCGCGCCCGATAGGAGTCGAACCCATAACCTCTTGATCCGTAGTCAAACGCTCTATCCAGTTGAGCTACGGGCGCATTTTATATATATTATGGTGCCGAGGACCGGAATCGAACCGGTACGATAATCACTTATCGCAGGATTTTAAGTCCTGTGCGTCTGCCAGTTC
>NZ_KV797510.1:0-50106 GCF_001809385.1 Staphylococcus sp. HMSC055C03 | reverse complement strand
AGCAGGCGCTCTCCCAGCTGAGCTAAGCCCCCATTATACAATTAAGAGTCGGGAAGACAGGATTCGAACCTGCGACCCCTTGGTCCCAAACCAAGTGCTCTACCAAGCTGAGCTACTTCCCGTTATTAAATTATTAAATAATAAATATAAAATGGCGCGCCCGATAGGAGTCGAACCCATAACCTCTTGATCCGTAGTCAAACGCTCTATCCAGTTGAGCTACGGGCGCATGTTTTATATTATATATGGTGCCGAGGACCGGAATCGAACCGGTACGGTAATCACTTACCGCAGGATTTTAAGTCCTGTGCGTCTGCCAGTTCCGCCACCCCGGCATCATAAAATAAAAATGGAGCAGAAGACGGGATTCGAACCCGCGACCCCAACCTTGGCAAGGTTGTATTCTACCGCTGAACTACTTCTGCATGATTCAGTTATAATCGGAAAACTGATGAGCCATAGAGGATTCGAACCTCTGACCCTCTGATTAAAAGTCAGATGCTCTACCAACTGAGCTAATGGCTCTTGAGATGGTGCCGGCCAGAGGACTTGAACCCCCAACCTACTGATTACAAGTCAGTTGCTCTACCAGTTGAGCTAGGCCGGCTATTTAAATGGTGGAGAATGACGGGTTCGAACCGCCGACCCTCTGCTTGTAAGGCAGATGCTCTCCCAGCTGAGCTAATTCTCCAAATATATATTGCCTGGCAACGTCCTACTCTTGCGGAACGTAAGTCCGACTACCATCGGCGCTAAAGAGCTTAACTTCTGTGTTCGGCATGGGAACAGGTGTGACCTCTTTGCCATTGTCACCAGACAATATTTTAAATTATTTAATTATGTGCGTTTCAATAACTCACTTAAATTATTTTAACTTCTTTCGTTAACATTTGCAATAGTCAATTTTACACTCAGTTAAAATCTTTTTTACAAAATTGTAACGCGTTCTTTTTGACGACCCTTTAATATTACTACATTCGGTCTTTTATGTCAACACTTATGTATCATCTTTTTTAAGAATTTATATTCATGCAAGATTGCTCATAAAACGTTGCTTTATTTCGTAGAACAATTAACAATTATACAGGGTTTTGAAAATTATGCAAGTGCTTTGCGAAAGTTTTTTAAAAGATATTTACATTTGCCGACCTCCCTCTCTTTTTATAAGAGATCATGTGCTTTTTGAGGCCCTTTATACATATAAAAGCAGGCGTGTCTTAAAAGGTGACACGCCTGCTTAATTATTCATTTTGTTAAGTACTCAGCTTATTTTTGACGCATGTATGGGAATAATAATACGTCTCTGATAGATGGTGAGTTTGTTAATAACATAACAAGGCGATCGATACCAATACCTAAACCACCAGTTGGAGGCATACCGTATTCTAATGCTTCGATATAGTCTTCGTCCATCTCGTGTGCTTCGTCATTACCTTGTTCTTTTTCTTTCAATTGCGCTTCGAAACGTTCTCTTTGGTCAATTGGATCATTCAACTCAGTGAATGCATTCGCATGTTCACGACCCACGATGAATAATTCGAAACGATCTGTGAAACGAGGATCTTCCGGATTTTTCTTAGCTAATGGTGAAATTTCAATCGGATGACCATATACGAAAGTAGGTTGAATTAATGTTTCTTCTACTTTTTGTTCAAAGAATTCATTTAAGATATGACCATATGTCATATGATCTGTAATTTCAATGTTATGTTCTTTAGCTAATGCACGTGCTTCATCATCAGATTTTACATCATAGAAGTTTACACCTGTTGCTTCTTTAACAGCGTCTACAATGTGTACACGTTTCCAGTCAGATTCTAAATCAATTTCATAATCACCGTAAGGGATGACTGCTGTACCAAGTACCGCATTTGAAATATGACGGATTGTACCTTCTGTAATGTCCATAATGTCATGGAAATCAGCATATGCCTCATAAAGCTCAATCATTGTGAACTCTGGGTTATGGCGTGTTGATACACCTTCATTACGGAATACACGGCCGATTTCATATACTTTTTCTAAACCGCCGACGATTAAACGTTTTAAGTGAAGTTCAATCGCAATACGCATATATAGTGTCGCATCTAATGCATTATGGTGTGTCACGAATGGACGTGCTGCTGCACCACCAGGGATTTGATGCATCATTGGTGTTTCTACTTCTAAGAAACCTTTGCTGTTTAAGTAATTACGCATTTCTTGGATGATTTTACTACGGTTGATAAATGTTTCTGTACTTTCTTGGTTTGTAATCAAGTCTAAATAACGTTGACGATAACGTTGTTCAATATCTTGAAGACCATGGAATTTATCTGGTAATGGACGTAATGATTTTGTAAGCATGATGAATGATTTCGCTTTGACGCTTAATTCACCTGTGTTTGTTTTGAACATAACACCTTCAATACCGATAATATCTCCTAAATCTGCCATTTTCCAAATATCAAATTGTTCTTCACCGACTTGGTCTTTACGGACATAAATTTGGATTTGACCAGATAAATCTTGAACGTGCGCAAATCCAGCTTTACCTTTACCACGTTTTGTCATTAAACGACCCGCGATTGAGACGTGGCTTTCATCTTCTTTTTCATGTAATTCTTCTTTAGAGAAAGCATCCCATTTTTCGTGTAGTTCAGCTGCGCTTGCTGTACGGTCAAAGCGTTGGCCGAACGGATCAATTCCTAAATCGATTAATTCTTGTAATTTTTGACGGCGGACCTGCATTTGGTCATTCATTTCTTCTGACATGTTATCTCTCCTTATTAAGCTTCTTGTGTTGCTTTATCTGCAGTAATTTCTTTTTGGAAATTCTGCAGGATATCAATCATTTCTTGTTCTGTGTTGGCTTGGTTTAATGCTTTACGGGCTTTTCCGTTGCCTTTAACACCTTTTAGGTACCATGAAGCGTGTTTGCGCATTTCCATAACACCAACCTTCTCACCCTTTAATTCTACTAGTCGGCGCAGATGTAATAAAGCAATTTCTACTTTTTCTTTCACTGTCGGTTCACCCATCAGCTCGCCTGTTTCTAAATAATGGACTGTACGGTAAATCATCCATGGGTTGCCTAAAGCTTCGCGCCCAATCATCACCGCATCTACGCCAGTTTCATCCAGCATTTTTTGCGCGAGTTCAGGGCTTGTCACATCTCCGTTGCCGATAACTGGAATATTAACCGCTTCTTTCACTTGTCTGATAATATCCCAATCTGCTTTACCTTCATACATTTGCACACGTGTACGGCCATGCAATGAAATCGCAGATGCTCCTGCACGTTCTGCCGCTTTCGCATTTTCCACTGCGTAAATATGATCGTCATCCCAACCAATACGCATTTTGCATGTAACAGGTTTATTGACTTTCTCAACAACTGCAGATACCATTTCATAAATCTTATTAGGGTCAAGCAGCCATCTTGCACCCGCTTCACAACGGATAATCTTATTCACTGGGCACCCCATATTAATATCAATAATATCAGCTGTTGTATTTTGATCAACATAAACTGCAGCTTCGACTAAACTTTCTTTCTCACCGCCGAAAATCTGCAACGATAACGGACGTTCATTTTCATCTATATACAACATATTCATTGTTTTCGGGTTATTGAATAAAATCGCCTTGTCACTGACCATCTCAGCGCAAACTAAACCCGCACCGAACTCTTTGACAGTCAATCTGAATGCAGAGTTGCACACCCCAGCCATAGGAGCGAGTACGACTCTATTGTCGATTTCTACATCTCCAATCTTCCACATAATTATTACCTCTCAATCTATCTCTTACGTTTATTGAACTTTTTTCACAGTTTCGTTAGGAACAGTTATATCTTTAATTTTGGTTTGTGTTCTTGGCTCTACCTTATTTGGTGCAATCTCTTGCAGCGGAATCAAGACAAAAGCACGTTCTGTCATTCGTGGATGCGGAATCGTCAAATCTTGTTCTTCAATGATTTGGTCACCATATAACAGGATATCGATATCTAAAGTACGCGGACCCCAACGTTCTTTACGTACACGATGCAGTTGCTGTTCAATCGCCAAGCCCCTTTCAAGGACGGCTTTTGGTGATAGTTCTGTTTGAATTTCCACACATAAATTTAAAAAATCCGGTTGATCGACATAACCGACAGGCTCAGTTTCATAAAATGATGAAACTTTCACTACTTTAATACCAGATTGTTCATCTAATAAACGTATTGCTTCTTTTAATTGGTTTTCTCGGTCTCCGACATTGCTGCCGAGTCCTAAAAATACATCAGTCATTTTGATTCACCCTTGTAATTTCCACACCTACGCCATCATAGTGACCTGGAATCGGCGGTACTTCTTTTGTTATACGTACTTTAGTTTCCAATACCCGATTATAGTGTGAATTTATACGATTTGCAATAAGTGCTGCGAGATGTTCGAGTAAATTTTTAGGTTCCCCTTCCATAATTTCTTTCACATCCGCATAGACTTCCGCATAGTTGATCGTATCTTCTACTTGATCGGACTTTCCTGCTTCAGTTAAATCAGTCGTTAATTCAACATCTACGACAAAGATTTGCCCAATTTCATTTTCTGCTGATAAGACTCCATGATAACCATAAAATCTCATACCATTTAAAAATATACGATCTTTCATCGTTCAATCTCCTTTAAATAATCAATGCCATGTGCAATACGCGCATTGAGTTTTACATTATGTACACGTACCGCTTGCACACCTTTCATCACACCATAAGCAGTCGTTGCTGCTGTCATTTCATCACGATCTTCTGGTCCTTCGTCTGAACCCATCATTTCTTTGATGAAGCGTTTACGACTCGTCGCAAGCAATACTGGATATTCTGTCGCAACTAATTCATCCAGTCGCTCCATAACTTCTCGTTCTTCCAATCTCGTTTTCGCAAAGCCGATACCTGGATCAATCCAGATTTTATTCGTCGCAACCCCTGCTGCTTCTGCACGATGTGCTTGTTTTAATAAATAAACTAGCATTTCATCCATGACAGGATCTTCACGTTGTCCATCTCCATTGTGCATCAAGACAATTTCAGCATCGTATTGTGCAACGACTTCAAACATTTTAGGGTCATATAAACCTGCCCATTGGTCATTAATCATTGTTGCACCAGCCTCTAATGCTGCTTTCGCAACCTCACGGCGAAACGTGTCGACAGACAATTGCACATTAAATTCGGAGAGTGCTTTAACAACTGGAATGACGCGTTCTAATTCATCTTCTAATAACACTTCACTGTGCCCTGGTCTTGTGGAAACACCGCCGATATCTACAATGTCGACACCTTCATCCATCATTTCCTTCACACGTGCAACCGCCGCATCTACAGAATTGTATTTGCCGCCGTCAGAAAATGAATCAGGTGTTACATTCAATATGCCCATGATTTTTGTATGTGCCATGTCTCTCTTCCTTTCATCATAACTGTGATACATTATATCAAAATTTTAACATATGACCGACCCCAAGCGTTCAAAAGGTGTTTGAAATGAAAAAACCGCCGTACCATTTCTCAAAAAGAGAAATGCGAACGGCAGTTCATCAATGTTTAACTTATTTACCTTCAAAAGAATATAAAGGTGTAGATAAGTAACGTTCACCATTACTTGGAAGTACAGTTACAACTGTTTTACCTTTACCTAATTCTTTTGCTTTTTCGATTGCCGCATAAATTGCAGCACCTGAAGAAATACCTGCTAAGATACCTTCTTCTTTAGCAACTCTGCGTGAAGTTTCCATTGCAGTTTCGTTGCCGATTTTAACAACTTCATCATAAATGTTTGTGTTTAATGTGTCAGGAACGAAACCTGCGCCTAAACCTTGTAATTTATGAGGGCCTGGTTCGCCGCCGCTTAAGACAGGAGAACCTTCTGGTTCGATTGCTACGATTTGAATACTAGGGTATTTTTCTTTTAAGACTTTACCTACACCACTTAATGTACCGCCAGTACCGACACCTGCTAAGAATGCATCGATTGTACGGCCTTCGAATTGTTCTACAAGTTCAGGACCTGTTGTCAATTCGTGGATAAGCGGGTTCGCTGGGTTTTCGAATTGTTGTGGTTCATAGTAACCATATTCTTCTTTTAATTCTTTTGCTTTTTTAATAGCACCTTTCATTGCTTCAGATCCAGGTGTTAATACAACTTCTGCACCGTATGCTTTTAATAAGTTACGACGCTCTTGACTCATTGTTTCAGGCATTGTGAATACAGCTTTGTAACCTTTTGCTGCTGCAACAAATGCTAAACCGATACCTGTGTTACCACTTGTAGGTTCGACAATTGTATCACCTGGTTTGATTTTTCCTTCTTGTTCAGCACGCTCGATCATCGCTAAAGCGATACGGTCTTTTACTGAACCACCTGGGTTTTGATACTCTAATTTAACATAAACATCTGCAGCATCTTCTGGTACGATGTTGTTCAATTTAACTACAGGTGTATCTCCAATCAGTTGTACAATGTTATCTACGGGTTTATTTGCCATAAAAAAACGCTCCTTTATTCTTAAAAGATATTTAATTAAGTCACCAGAACCTCATTAATAATACCCCGAAACAATTCAATTCTGATGCTTAGTCATGCCATTATTTCTATTAAACCTTATCTATTTCATCGGATATTATTATTTTATCAGATTTATACATTGTTCCACAAGTTCATTGTCTCTATTCTTTATTATTTCCTCTTTTCCCATAAAAGAAACGTCTTACACTGTGATTCGTTACAGTAAAAAAGCGAGACGTCTGATCGTCTCGCTTTTCAATGTGTTTATTTAGCATGCAATTCTTCGATTAAACCTTTAAGTTCCGCTTCACTATAGTGATATTTCGTACGGCAGAAATGACATTCTGCTTCTGCGCCATGATCTTCATCAATCATGCTTTGAATTTCAGCTTCACCTAAGCCTTTAATCGCATTTAAGAATTTTTCATGACTGCAGTTACATTCGAATTTCACGGGTACTGTTTCTAAGAATTTCACATGTTCTTTACCTAAAATCTCAGTCAACAGTTCTTCTGGTGATAATCCTTGATCAATCAATTGAGATACTGGTGTCATATGTGTGATGGCTTGTTCAACTTTTTCAATTGTCTCTTCTTTCGCATTCGGCATGACTTGAATAATAAAGCCGCCTGCTGCTTTGATAGAGTTATCTGGATTTACAAGCACACCTAAACCAACAGATGATGGGACTTGTTCACTTGTCGCATAGTAGTATGTGAAATCTTCACCTAGTTCACCTGACACAATCGGGCTTGAACCAGAGAAGTAATCTTTCATCCCTACATCTTTAACAACTGTTAATGTACCGTTTGTACCCACTGCACGTTTCACATCTAATTTACCTTGGTCATTTAATGGGAAATGTGTTTGTGGATTCGTAACGTATGCGCGTACGTCGCCTTTCGCATTCGCATCTGCTACAATACGTCCGATTGGACCTTGGCCATCTACAGTGACAGTTAATTTTTGGTCACCTTTCAACATGGCACCCATCATAACAGTTGCTGTCATTGTACGACCTAATGCTGCTGATGCTGTCGGCCATGTGTAATGTCTTGTTTGTCCTTCTTGCACTGCATGAGTCGTTACCGCTGCATACGCACGGATATCTCCATCAAATGCCAGTGCTTTTACTATATAGTCTTGAGTCATATCTTTTTACGCCTCTTTCTTCCACTTAATTTTCAACATTTATGATTTCATCGTTCAATTATTTTCGTTAAAAAATCTCTTTCTGCGTATTCCTAATGATAGCAGAAAGAGATTTTAATCTACATTATTTAGTTTCAGACAATAGAATCGTCTTATTTATCATTTCGAGGGTCAGAGTCATCTTTGTCTTTAGCTTCATGTGGTGTGTCATCTTCAGCTGCTTCATCAGAATGTTTCGTTTCTTGATGTGCTTCTGATTCTTTTTGACGTTTTTCTTGCTCGTCTACTTCAGCCTCTTCTTCTTGATATTCCTTGTCCTCTTCACGGACTTCTTCAAGGATTTCATCATAAGATTTACCGAATTTACCTTCTTGGAACTCTTCATCACCTTGTTTAACAACTTTCGCTTCATCATAGTTCACTTCAGGTAATTTACCTTCGTAGAATAATGAATGGATTTGTTCACGTACTAATGTTTCTTCTGTCAACAATGTCTTAGCGATAAGTTTAAGTTGATCTTCATGTTCAAGCAGGATTTGTTTACAACGTTCATATTGTTCTTTGATGATACGTTGTACTTCTTTATCGATTTCATAAGCGATTTGACCAGAGTATTCTGGTTCGCCTTGCATATCTTTACCTAAGAACACTTGACCGCCGCTCTTCGTAAACTGCATTGGTCCGAGTTTCTTACTCATACCGTATTCAGTTACCATTGAGCGCGCAATTTGTGTTGCACGTTCGAAGTCGTTTGATGCACCTGTAGACACTTCATTGAAGTTGATATCTTCAGATACACGACCACCGAGCAAGCCGCAAATCTTATCAAGCAATTCTGGCTCTGTCATTAAGAAGCGATCTTGTTTTGGTAACATCATCGCATAACCGCCAGCTTGTCCACGCGGTACAATTGTAACTTTGTGTACCACTTCAGCTTCATCAAGCACCATACCGATAATTGTATGTCCTGCTTCATGGTGCGCGACGATATTACGTTCTTTCTCAGAAATAACACGAGATTTCTTAGCTGGACCTGCGATAACACGGTCTGTTGCTTCTTCAATATCTCGCATGTCGATTTTCTTCTTACCGTCACGAACTGCAACTAACGAAGCTTCGTTCAGCAAGTTTTCTAAATCGGCACCAGAGAAGCCTGGTGTTCTTTGCGCAACTGCTTTTAAGTCTACTGTTTCATCTAATGGTTTGTTTCTGGCATGTACATATAGAATCGCTTCACGGCCTTTAACATCTGGACGACCGACTTGGATTTGTCTGTCGAAACGACCTGGACGTAATAACGCTGGGTCAAGGATATCAGGACGGTTTGTTGCCGCAATCATGATAATACCTTCGTTTTCGCCGAAACCATCCATTTCAACTAATAATTGGTTCAATGTTTGTTCACGTTCATCGTGACCGCCGCCGACACCGGCACCACGTTGACGACCTACTGCGTCAATCTCATCAATGAAGATGATACAAGGTGCGTTTTTCTTCGCGTTATCGAATAAATCACGAACACGGCTGGCACCGACACCGACGAACATTTCAACGAAGTCAGAACCACTGATTGTGAAGAATGGCACGCCTGCTTCACCAGCTACGGCACGGGCAAGCAATGTTTTACCTGTACCTGGAGGACCGACTAAGAGTACCCCTTTAGGGATTCTTGAGCCCATATCTTTGAATTTCTTATTGTCTTTTAAGAAGTCGACAATTTCGATTAATTCTTGTTTTTCCTCGTCTGCACCGGCTACGTCAGAGAAACGTACACGACGTTTTTGGTTGTCGTACATTTTAGCTTTGGATTTACCAAAGTTCATCATACGACCGCCGCCTCCGCCGCCTTGCGCTTGACTAAGGAAGAATATGAATAATAAAGCAATAACCAATACTGGAATCAATGTTGAAAGAATACTAACAAATACGCTTTGTTTTTCTTCTTCTTTAACTGTAAATTTTAAATCTTTTTGTTTTTGTGCTTCACCTGTGACTTTTTGTAAGTCTTTTTCGTTATTATATAGCATCGTTGAAGAATAATCTTCACCGTTCTTGGTCTTTCCAGTGATCATATAAACGTTCTGCTCAGGCTGAACTTCGATTGATTTCAAATCGCCTTTTTCAAGTTTTTCGAAGAACTGTGTATATGATAGTTGTTTCGGCATATTGCCGTTACCATTCAGCCAGGAAAATAAACCGAATATAAAAACGCCAATGATTGCGATTACAAGCACATTGCGAAAAGCTTTCTGCATGCGTTTTTTCCTCCTACTCCAATAATAAAACTAACAAAAATTGTAACACAATATAACTTTTAATGGCTAGTATTTCAACTTTGTAGAAAAAGTAAGCCTACTATAGTATTCATTTGTCGATTATTTTTGATAAATCTCTGGTTTCAATGTTCCGATGTATGGCAAGTTACGGTAAAATTCCGCATAATCCAAGCCGTATCCGACTACGAATTCATCTGGGATTTTTCTGCCTACATATTTTGCTTCGATATCTGCTTTACGACGGTTTGGTTTATCTAGCAATGTGACGATTTCTAAAGAATTCACACGACGAGATTTCAATAGTTCAGTAATTGATTTCAAAGTTGTACCCGTTTCTAGAATATCTTCTACGATTAATACATCTTTATTCTCAATAGAGCTGCCTAAATCTTTTAAGATTTTAACTTCTCCTGTAGATTCTGTACCGCCGTGATAGCTTGATACATCCATAAAATCAATTGCTAAATGTGTATCGATGCGTTTGATTAAATCTGACATGAACATTGCTGAACCTTTTAAAATGCCTACACAAACAAGGTCTTTATCGGCATAATCTTCTGTGATTTTTGCTCCCAGTTCACGGCAGAGTTGCTGGATTTCATCTTCCGTCATCAATATTTCTTTTAAATCTTCCTTCATTTCGGCTACACTCCTAAATTTATTATCTCTAATTTCCCTTCATAATCTGCCGCAGTGTACAAAGTACCTACTGCAATAATCTCCCCTTGTTTATTAAGCAATATGGGCAATCGCTCACGTTCAAATTTAGGAACTTTGCGATTGATCATTAAGCGGTTGACTTTCTGATGGCCTTCTTTGTTTGGTAGTACGAAGCGATCTCCCGATTGTCTCGAACGTATTACCATTGGGAAGTCCGAACCCTCAATATCATCATGAACTATAATGCGGTATGTACCATAATCATAATAACCTGGTTGTGTAATCCGCTGTGGTGTCGTCTCGTTTTTTGTGCAACCCATTATTATAAATTTATCATACACAATTTGAATATTCCATTTATCTGTCGCATAAATTATCGCTTGAGATTGAGAATTTTCAATTTGCGCAAACCATTCTTTATACGCTTGTTCAGAAATGGGAGCGCCTGATACATAAGCCTCAAGCAATTGATCCAGCACGATTGTTTTTAACGAATGCGACAATCTATTGAATGCAGTACGGTCTACCTGAATCATTTCTGACTCGTGCGTAACATGTTGGTTGATAAAATCATCTGCTGCTTGATGCAGTAAATCGAATTGCTCATCATGCCAAGCTTTCAACTTTAACAACTGCGCAGTATCTAGGTGGTCATTCGAATCAATGGTTGGAAAAATGCGATTACGAATATCGTTACGTACATAATGATTATCTTGGTTAGACTCATCTTCGAAATACGGCACCTGATACTCAGCTTGATACGCTTTAATAGCTTGTTTATCGGTATGCAGTAAAGGTCTGACTAAGCGATAACCGCTTCTCTCCTCTACTCCCTGCATCCCAAGTCTGCTTCTTGTAGACCGTCCTGTCATAAGACGATAGAAAATCGTCTCTAACTGGTCATCTAAGTGATGTGCTGTCAACAAAACAGTAGCACCTAATGCTTTCATTTCAGACTCAAACCAAGCGTAGCGCTTTTGACGTGCATCTTGTTGAATGCTCTTACCTTTATTAGTCAATGCGGATAAATCCAATTCGTGGGTGCGAAGCGGGATATGATGTTGCTGGCAATAACGTTCTAAGAAAGCCGCTTCTTCTAAAGAAGCCGATCTGATTCCGTGATTGACATGCAACACGGTCAGTTGGCGATATGTATGATGATAGTGTGTGGTCAACATATGTAATAATACCATGCTGTCGACACCTGTGGAAACCGCTAATGCAAGATGGTCATTTTCAGACCAGCCTTCTGTATAAATATTCATATCCTCACCTCGTCCTCATTTGAAATATACGCATGGATAAAATTTCAGACAAAAATAAAAGAGACTGTTCCCTTCGAAACAGTCATCTGCTTTATGTTGAATTATCGTCTTGAACCTCTTCCGCCGCGTCTTGATTCAGCTTGGCGTTTGATAGACGTCATTTTTTCTTCGCTATCTTTTAAGAAGTTGCTTAATTTCTTTTCAAAGTCTTCTGGTTTGTTATGTGATGGTTTGCCATGACCACCATGGCCGCCTCTATGATGTTGTCTTTTCGGACGATCTTTCGCTTTTTTAATTGAAAGACTAATTTTACCGTCGTCAGCAACAGATAGTACCTTAACTTCTACTTCATCTCCAACAGACAAGTGATCTTCCACATTTTCAACATAATTGTCTGCAACTTCACTGATGTGAACTAAGCCACTTTTCCCTCCAGGCAATTCTACAAACGCACCAAATTTTTTGATACCAGTGACTTTCCCTTTAAGCTTGCTTCCTACTTCGATTGACATATCCTAAATAAATCCTCCGATTTCTTTCAATTTTACTTAACTCTATTATATGCTTGTTGTGCTAATTTAACAATGGCATATCAGTTAAAACAGTTAGATATTATACTTTTCTTACATTAAAAACACATTAGACGTTATTTTCCTTCTTTTTTCTTCTCTTCAGGTAATTTAAAAATGACTTCCCCATCATTACTTAAATAATAATCGTCACGTGCGACTTTCTCTATATACTCTTTGTTATTCAAATTATTCAATTGTTCTTTCAAAGCAATTTCTTCATCTTGCTGTTTTTGGAACTTTTCTTCTTTTACTTTACGTTCCTGCGCATCTTCAGCATTGCTTCTTGTTTGAGAGATAACCATGACAGAAAGGACGATAATGATTGCGAGTAAAATCCCCGCAAAGAGCATAATACGACGTTTAACCACACGCTTTTTCATTTCGCGCTGTCTTTTTCTTCGGTTTTCGTTCTCGATATACCTGTTTTCCATATGCTCTACTTTTCTAGCCATGGTATGTCACTCCTTAGTCATTCTCATTAATACGTTCTTCTTTCACTAATTCATACATGCCTTTCGCATTCTCTTTCGACGCATGTTCGCTTAATCCAGTGACACGAATTGTAATCACACGTTGTCCGAAACGAATGACGATTTCATCACCGATTTTGACATCCGTACCTGCTTTAGCTGTGTTGTTATTCACTTGAACACGGCCTTGGTCACTGACTTCTTTCGCAAGTGTACGGCGTTTGATTAAACGAGATACTTTTAGATATTTGTCTAATCTCACGTTATTCCCCTTCTTTCTTTTCCAACAAAGCTTTTAATTCCGCTTCACTATAGTCTTTATTTTTGACTTCATCATACAACGTCATAAAATGGTCTGCAAATACTTTCTCAAATTTCACACGCGGCGTTTTGCCTTCTTTCGCTTTTGCTTCTGACCAAATACCTTTTAAGTCTTCGATATTTTCTGCTTTTGCGTCCGCAAACACATGCGGATGACGTCGAATCATTTTATCATTTAAACTTTCAATCACTTCAGTGATATCAATATAACCTTCTTTTTTGCCGATAGCCGCATGCAACAGCACTTGCAACAAGATATCGCCCAGTTCTTCAATCATATGCCAGTCATCTTCATGATCGATGGCTTCAAATAGTTCAAATGTCTCTTCTAAAAGATAACGTTTCAATGTTTCGTGTGTTTGTACTTTATCCCAAGGGCAACCTTTGTCATCATCTACTAACGTATCAATCACTTTAACCGCATAATCAAAATCACCATGCATTAAAGTTTCATCTTCAATACGCGGAATAAAGACGCTTGTTAAATTACTGAAGATATCGTGACGATCTAATTCGTATAGAGGCGTCTCAATTAATGTCGCTCCTGTGTTACGGGCGCCATCTACAATATAAACGCTATAATCATCAGGATAACGCTCCATCAATGTCAGCTTTAAATCTCCTGCTGTCATTGCGCTATACACTTGCGTAATCAACGTATGCGTACGGATATTCAGCTGTTCTGCTTTTAAAGCTGTTCCATCTAGTAAAGTGAAGCCTTCATTTGGGTCCACTTGTACCGCTTCAAACACATCATCAATGAAACTCTTACCGCCAAGCACTTTCACTTCAACCTCTGGATGTGACTGCGCATAGGCTGTCAGCAACGCTGTTGTCGTTTCTGCCACACGCGGATGACCTGGCACCACATAAACGACATTTTCTTGTTGTGCCGCTTCAATTAATTGATCAACAATCGCTTGGTACACTGCTTCAAACGCATCATGTGCTTCATATACTGGGTCAAAACTTGACCACTCTAATTGCGGTACTTCTGTTTTTAGCGCCTCAACCACAGGATGATCTAATGTACGTGCATAAATATGAGTTTGCTGGGTCAAATAGCGGTAAATCCCTAAAGGCAATTCATCTAAACCATAGTTGCCTAAACCTACAATTGTAATGGTATGACTCATCATTTTCGTCCTTTCTTCAAACGGTATAATTTATCTCCGAACGGCATATGCTGCAATTCACGATAAGTTAATAAATTCAATGTCGCAATCGCGATAATAACTACCGCAACACCAACGAGCGTCGCAAGCAGTAATTCTACCATACCTGTTAAACGCCCTTCTGTCGGTGTCATCCACATAATCAGCTGTACTGCCGCAGTCATCGCAATGACTGTCATAAGCAGCTTCGAGACAAAATTACGCATGTGACGCAAGCGATAGAATTGTAACGTTCGCCACTGCAAGATAAACGCAAACAAACATAATGACAGTACCGTACTGACACTTGCCCCGATAATACCGATGTTCGGAATCAATACAAAATTCATTATTAATTTTATAACTGCACCTAAGCCGAAAGCAATCAGAATCAAACGAGATTGTCTGCGTACTTCTAACAAAGCAATATTCACCATAATCAACGAAACACAAATGACCGTCAACATATAAATAACGAGCGTAGCGGTTAAGACATCATTTTTAAAGAACACACGGTTCATTAAAGGCAATAAATTCATTAATCCTGCGCCCGCCGCAACACTGATAGTCATCGTAATCTTCAACGTCGCATCCGCATATCGGTTCATACGTTCAAAGCGTTGTTCTGCAAACGCATTGGTTAATAAAGGAATCAACACAAAACAAAATGTTGTCGTCACAATCAAACCGATTTGAATAAAAGATGCGCCACGGTCATAAATCCCTTTTTGCACAATCGCTTCTTTAAACGATAAGCCATAATACTGCAAGGTGCGAATCACTGAGAAACTGTCCATCAATTGCCACGTCGTCACAATAAGGTGACTCGCTGAAAAGATAATAATCGCTGCAGTCAAACGTTGCCATACGAATTTAGTCATCTCATCTTCACGCAACGCAAACTCAAATTGAAACGGTCGTTTCACACTTAAGAAGATAGTAGCCGCTAAGAAGCCTAAAGCTGAAGCTAAGATGGCCCAAGTTCCTACTCGATAAATCGACCAATCCAACTGAACAAACACTACAATCAACACCAAGATAATACCGACACGCACAATTTGTTCAATGACTTGTGAAAAAGCCGGCGCATCCATTTGTTGACGTGATTGGAAACTGCCACGCAAGACACCTAAACAACCGACGACCAAGAAACTGCAACTCGCCATACGGATCATCGGCGTCAGATGCATATCACCCATCAGATGGGCAATGACAGGCGCCAAAATGAAAATCAGCGCAAACAAGATGAAACACACACCTTGTATACCAATCATGACATGACTGATTTTACGATGCGTCCAATGTGCACCGAAATTTTGTGTCACAGCACTCGGTATCGCATTCATCGATAAAATCGTCGCAAGCGACAAAAATGGATATACTTGTTGGTACGCATATAGCCCCGCATCACCGAGTACGTTTTGGTATGGAACACGATATATCGCACTCAGTATTTTGACCATCACTAACGCCAAAGTCAGAATGACGACACCGCTGAAGGCTGATTTACGCTTCATCTGGAATGACCATACTTTCTTCTAAAGCTTTCATCAAGAATTTCAAGCGGTCAAACCACGCACCTGCTTTTTTATTTTTCATAAGTGTCACAGTCATCGCACCTTCAGACACACCAACTTTCATATCTCTGCCAAGCGGCAACGTCTGTTTAAAGAGTGCTTCACCATTGATATCTTCTGTTCCTTTTTCAGACAGATAAATTTCAATCGCTTTGCCTGCATCTTTAATTCGCGTTACGCCGACATGTAGGGCATGAATACGGATTTCAACGATGTCTAATAGACGTTCTACTTCAACCGGATAATCGTTGAAGCGGTCGATAAGTTCATCTTTGATATCCATTAACTCATTTTCAGTTTCAATCTGACGTAATTTCTTATAGATTTCAATTTTCGATTGTTCATTCGGTATATAAGATGTCGGCAAGTACGCATCAATATTCAATTCAATTTCAATTTCTGGTGTTTCACTTTCTTGTTTAATACCACGTTTTTCATTAACCGCTTCTTCAAGCATTTGTGAATACAAGTCGAAGCCGACAGAATCGATAAAGCCGTGTTGTTGTTTCCCTAATAAATTACCGGCACCACGGATATTCAAGTCACGCATCGCAATTTTGAAACCACTGCCAAGTTCAGTAAATTCTTTGATCGCTTGCAGGCGTTCTTCTGCAGTTTCTGACAATACTTTGTTTGTCGGATGTAAGAAGTAAGCATAACCAACACGAGAAGAACGACCCACACGTCCACGCAATTGATAAAGTTGGCTCAGACCGAAGCGATCTGCTTCTTCAATAATCAACGTGTTCGCATTCGGCACATCGACACCTGTTTCAATAATTGTCGTCGTCACTAAAATATCGTATTCGCCATTGACGAAACCAATCATCGTATCTTCTAGTTCACGTTCTGTCATACGGCCATGTGCCACACCAATGGTCGCATCTGGCATCAACATTTGAAGCTGTTCTCTCTTTTCGTAGATGGATTGTACACGGTTGTATAGATAGAACGCTTGACCGCCACGCGCAAGTTCACGCTCCAAAGCTTCTTTGATAAAGTTCGTGTTTTGTTCTAACACGTAAGTTTGGACTGGGAAGCGGTTTTCTGGTGGCGTTTCAATCACAGACAGGTCACGTACCCCTAACATACTCATATGGAGTGTTCTTGGGATCGGTGTAGCTGTTAAAGTTAAAACATCCACATTCGTTTTCAGTGTTTTAATTCGTTCTTTATGACGAACACCAAAGCGTTGTTCTTCATCGACAACTAATAGACCTAAATCTTTATACTTCACATCTTTTGCGAGTAATTTATGTGTACCCACCACGATGTCGATGGTACCGTCTTTTAAACCTTGTTTCGTTTCTTTGATTTCTTTAGGTGTACGGAAGCGGCTCATCAATTGAATATTTACCGGGAAATCTTGCATACGTTCCAACAACGTTTCATAGTGCTGTTGCGCTAGAATAGTCGTTGGTACTAAGAAAGCGACTTGTTTCCCTTCCATGACTGCTTTGAAAGCTGCACGTAATGCCACTTCGGTTTTACCGTAACCGACATCACCACATAACAAGCGGTCCATTGGACGTTCTTTCTCCATGTCTTCTTTGATTTCATCAATAGATTTGGCTTGGTCCGCTGTTAAATCATAAGGGAAGTCCATTTCGAATTCGTGTTGTTGTTCTGTATCCGGTCCGAATTGATGCCCTTCTGCCATCTCACGCTCACGATACAGTTCAATAAGTTCATCCGCAATATCTTCAACACTCTGTTGAACTTTGGCTTTGGTTTTCTTCCACTCTGTACCGCCAAGTTTATTTAATTTAGGCGTTTTATCTTCTGATGCCACATATTTTTGAACTTGATCCATTTGATCAACCGGCACAAAGAGTTGGTCTGTTCCCTTGTATTGAATTTTAATATAGTCTCGGTGTACATCACCGACTTCAAGCGTTTCAACGCCTAAATAACGCCCTACACCATGGTGCACATGAACAACATAATCGCCGACTTTCAAGTCTTGATAAGATTTGATGCGTTCTGCGTTAGTCATCGTCGGTGTACGTTTCTTCGCTTTTTTCTGTTTAGATTTAAACAACTCGCGTTCTGTCACGACCGCAAGCGACATATAAGGCAACTCAAAACCTTCAGATAGACTGCCTTCTACAATAACTGCGTGTCCACCTTGAATATTCGCACTCGCACCCGCTTCTACAATCGGAATATGCATTTCATTCATCATGGCTTTGACACGTTCTTTTTTCGTTTCTGTTTCGACTAGTACCACAACCGTATAACCGTTATTGATATAACGTTGGAATTCAGAACGCATAATGTCATATTGGCCATAGAATTGTTGGACAGGTTTACTTGAGAATTTGATAATGTGATCTAATTTCACTGGCATACTTGCGGTAAACAGTGTGAAATAGGTGATGTTACGTGTTTTAATCAAGTTTTCAAAGGCATCATCGTCTAAGAAATATTGACCGATAAACCCTTTACCGCTTTCAATCAACTGCTGCATAAAGTCATTGACTTCAGACATCAATGTTTCTTCTGTATCTTTGACACGGTTATATTCATCAACGACGATGATCGCATTATTACTGATGTAATCGACCAGTGTCGCAGGTTGTTCGTACATAAAAGCGACCAATCTACGAATCACTTGGTGGTCAATAAAGTTCGTATCAAATTGTAAGAAGCTTTCATACGTATCTTTGACATCTTGACGTACAGCTTTTTCAATTTTAGGACGTGTTGTTTCATAAGCCGTTTTAAGTTCTGTTTTAATACGTTTCAAGACGTCCTCTGTGATGATATAGTCACTTGCTGAAGTGATATGAACATCGTCTTGGTTTGCTTCTGAACGTTGGCTTTCCACATCAAATTGACGAATTGAATCCACTTCAGTATCGAAGAGTTCAATACGTACAGGTTCACCAATCAATGGATAAATGTCAATGATGCCCCCACGAACTGAGAATTCACCGATATGTGACACGACACTTTCTCTGCGATAACCCATATTAACGAGTTTGTTGAAGAATGCATCGACATCAATGTCATCTCCGACTTTCAAAGTGATTTGGTGGTTTTGCCACATCTCTACAGGCGTCTGTAGTTTTTTCAGGCCGTTCAAAGGT
The DNA here is from genome assembly GCF_001809385.1 of Staphylococcus sp. HMSC055C03. Taxonomy (NCBI): domain Bacteria; kingdom Bacillati; phylum Bacillota; class Bacilli; order Caryophanales; family Staphylococcaceae; genus Staphylococcus; species Staphylococcus sp. HMSC055C03. The sequence continues at coordinate 31,043 of NZ_KV797510.1, read as the reverse complement.
ATGATAAAGAACCCTCGCTGGCCTTGTGCTAAGGCAGTAAGGGTACGCACACGTTCGCTCATCAACTGCGGACTTTGTGTGGAGAATTCTTCAGTCATGATGTCTTGAAGCGGATATTTGTATATGTCTTCTGCTTCGATATACTGTTGTAAGTCTGCTTCTAATTTATCTGCTTGGTATAAGTTATTTGTCACCACGACCATCGGGCGATTTGAAGACAAATATTTTTCTGCCATTACTGTCGCTTTCGCCGCACCGGATAAGCCAGTGACTAAGACATTTTCATGTCCAAATACATCGTTTAACTCTTCATATCGTTTATCTTTATTTAAATAATCTGTAATTATTGATTTCACTTAGCCTCACCATTATATTCATTCATCACATGGTCGAAACGCGAACTCGCGATAAAATCTTCCACCGCATGTGCAGAATGTTCTATTACTTTTTGCATTGTTTCCATTTCTTGTTTTGAGAATTTCTGTAAGACATAATCTGGTACAGACATACCGTTGGTCGGTCTTCCGATACCGATACGGATACGTTTGAATTGATCTGTACCAAGATGTTGAATAATCGATTTCATACCATTATGACCGCCGGCACTGCCCTTTTGACGTAAACGGACTTGTCCTTGTGCTAAATCCAAATCATCATAGAGCACTAATAAATCTTCAACATCTACATTATAGTAATCCATTAACGGACCGACAGCTTCTCCTGATAAGTTCATCAAAGTCATCGGTTCAATGAATAATACTTTGTCACCTGCGACACGTTCAATCGTATATGCGCCACGGAATTTTTGTTTATCTAACTTTAATTGATTAGATTCTAATAAATAATCTATTACTTCAAACCCGATATTATGTCTGGTTTGTTCAAATCGTTTACCGATATTGCCTAATCCGACAATACACTTCATGCTTTTCTGCCTCCATCTCTTCTTTTCTTTTGATTTGGCATCGGTCATCTACACCGATGTCTATGTATCGCTTTATTCCCTATATTAACACAAATCAGGATAAACCCTGACACGTAAAGCATGTAATATGACGCAATAAAAAAGCCGATCACACAAAAATGTGAACGGCACAAATATAAGAAAAAATTATTCTTCTTCTTCGTCTTCTTTGTTTTCTCCAACAACTTCTGGTTCTGGAGTATCAGCGTCGCCTGCTTCAACTTCTTGGATTTCTTCTTCACTTGGTCCTTGAGTTGGAGGTGTTACAGTTACAACTGTATCTTCAGGATCGTTTTCGATTGTGAAGTCGCCTGTTACTTTCAAGTCTTGAACTGCGATAGTGTCACCGATTTCTAATTCAGTGATATCTGCTTCAAGATATTCAGGAATGTTGTCTGGAGTTGCAGTAACTTCAACGTAGAATAATGGTTGGTCAACTACGCCGCCTTCTTTAGCGCCTACTGCTTCACCAACTAAGTGTACAGGTACTTCAACAGTACGTTCTTCAGTCATGTTGATTGCTAAGAAGTCGATGTGTGTAACTTGGTTTTTAAGTGGGTCGTATTGGTAGTCAGCTACCATTACTTTGATTGTTTTAGAACCTACACCTAAGTCAATAACACCGTTACGTCCAACTTCACGGATAACTTTGATGAATTCTACTTCATCAACTTTAACTGATACGTTTTTTTGGCCGTAACCATACATAACTGCTGGTACTTTACCTGAGTTTCTGATTGCTGTTAAATCAGAACGTCTTTGTTTACCTTGACGGATAATAGACTTTAATGAAGCCATTTCCTTTTTCCACCTTTCGTATATGAGATATCAGATCGTTGCTTATAATAAGCGTTCAATAGTCAATCTCTCCGGCACTTGCCCATCGGTTGTTTGACCGCTTGCAAGTGTTTGATATGTTCGTTACAGAAAGTCACGAACGGAATTATTATACACATTTTTACAAATTACGTCAACTGCTCATTTGATTTAATACCGTGAAAATGAAAAAACTGCAGCCAAAGACTGCAGTTTTAATCATTAGTCGAATAATACACTCACTGATTCTCTTTCGTAAACACGAACGATTGCTTGAGCAATTAATCCAGCAATTGATAATTCAGTTGTGTTTTCTGGTTTGCGACCATCGTCAAGACGGATTGAGTTTGTCACAATCAATTCTTTGATTGCTGAGTTTTCAATACGTTCTTTCGCTGGTCCAGAAAGTACAGCGTGTGAACAACAAGCATAAACTTCTTTAGCACCTTTGTCTTTCAACGCTTGTGCTGCTAATGTGATTGTTCCAGCTGTGTCGATAATGTCGTCAATGATAATTGCAGTACGTCCATCAATATCACCTACGATATTCATAACTTCTGCAACGTTTGGTTTTGGACGACGTTTGTCGATAATTGCGATTGGTGTTTTCAAAATGTCTGCTAATTTACGTGCGCGTGTCACGCCGCCGTGGTCTGGTGAAACCACAACTGTTTCTTCTGGATCGATATCAGGATTGCTCTTGAAGTATTCCGCAAGAATCGGTACACCCATTAAGTGATCGATTGGAATATCGAAGAATCCTTGAATTTGTGGTGCGTGCAAGTCTAAAGCGATCATACGGTCTGCGCCTGCTACTTGAATCAAGTTAGCAACTAATTTCGCAGTAATCGGCTCACGGCTGCGTGCTTTACGGTCTTGACGTGCATAACCATAATAAGGAACCACAATGTTAATTGTTGCCGCAGAAGCACGTTTACATGCATCTATCATAATCAACAGTTCCATTAAATGTACGTTAACTGGATAAGATGTAGGTTGGATAATGAAGACGTCGCAACCTCGGATACTTTCTTCAATATTGATTTGGATTTCGCCGTCACTGAAACGTTTTACCGAACATTTCCCTAATTCAATTCCAATGTTATCCGCTACTTCACGTGCAAGCGGCTCATTTCCTTTCAACGAGAAAATCTTTAAAGATGAATTTTTATATTCATTAGCTAACATTTATAGTCCTCCATTTATTTGCATTCATGCGTCGTTCAGGTCGAACTGATACATAACATCCTATTTAATTTTACTGAATTGGACAAGATACATCAATAGTTGTTAGTCGTTATTTTTATTTAAATAGCCTGGTTTTGTTGTTTGTCTTGCGCGTGCAAGGGCTAAACTGTCATTTGGAATATCGTCTGTAATCGTTGAGCCAGCGGCGATTAAGACACCATCACCGACTGTTACAGGTGCAACTAGATTTGTGTTGCAACCGATAAATGAATCTTTTCCGATAATTGTTTTAAATTTATTTTTACCATCGTAATTGACTGTAATCGAACCACAACCGACATTCGTACGTTCGCCGATTTCAGCATCTCCGATGTAACTTAAGTGCGATACTTTCGCACCATCTTTAAGTTCTGCTTTCTTCACTTCGACAAAGTTGCCGACTTTCACTTCATTACCTAAATGTGCGTTTGGTCTTAATTGTGCGAATGGGCCTACTGTTGTATCATCGCCGACTGTCGCATCATTGACCACTGATTGTTTAATTGTCGTACGATTACCGATAGTACTGTTATTAACATCTGAGTATTGACCGATAACTGTATCTTCACCGATGACAGTGCCTTTACCTAAATGCACACCTGGTTCAATAATTGTATCCATACCAATTTGTACATCGGCTTCAATATACGTTGAAGCTGGATCAATTAAAGTGACACCATTACGCATATGATACTCATTCACACGTTCACGATAAGCCGCTTCTGCTTTACTTAACGCAACACGGTCGTTCACTCCCATAATTTCATCAAAGTCATCTGTACGATAAGCGTCTGCGATTTTACCCGCTTCAAGCGCTAACGTAATGACATCTAGTAAATAATATTCACCTTGTGCATTATCGTTTTTAACTTTTTCTAATAACTCGAATAATAAAACATTATCGAATGCGAAAATACCTGTACTGATTTCATCGATTTCGCGTTCAGCTTCTGTCGCATCTTTTTGTTCTACAATTTTAGCCAAACGGCCATCTTGATCTCTGACAATACGACCATATCCGAATGGATTGTCAGCTGTCGCAGACAGCACTGTAACACCTGCTTGTTGTGCTTCATGGTAATCTGCCAAAGCTTTTAATGTTTCAGGTGTGATAAGCGGAGTATCGCCGCACACGACCAACGTTGTGCCTTCTTTACCTTTCAATTCATCAGCTGCCATTTTCACAGCGTGCGCTGTACCTAATTGTTCCTCTTGGAAGCTATAAGATGATTGACTTCCTAAAGTTTCTTTCACACTTTCAGCACCGTGTCCGACGATTGTGACAATTTCATCTGTTCCTGCTTGTTTCACGCTGTCGACCACATGCTCAATCATACTTTTGCCCGCTACTTTATGTAGCACTTTGTAAAGTTTCGATTTCATTCTGGTACCTTTACCAGCTGCTAATACTACCGCATATCTCTGCATGACTGCGAACCCTCCAATAATTTTACACTTCGTTATTATTATAAATTAAGGTAAGTTGCACTTTCAAGACTCACCCTTACATCCGTTTGAGGAGATAAGCTGAACAAGTCCGTTTTATCATAGCATATCTTTTAATGTTTTACACAATATTGTTCGGCGATAAAAAAGACTCGTGTATTCAAGTTATCCAGCCCATCAAATGGTATAAAAAACCCTCGATCACATGACCGAGGGTTTAAAAGTTACATTTCTATCTTTAAGCTTTTAATTAAGCTTCTTCGTTATCATTATCTTCTGATTCTGATGGTTTCGCATTCTTATCTGGAATAACTTCATCAGTTTCATCATATACTTTCATCACTGCATCTTGAATTTCTTGTCTCATATCTGAATTAATCGGATGCGCGATGTCACGGAATTCACCATCTGGTGTGCGTTTGCTCGGCATTGCGACGAATAGACCTGAGTTGCCTTCAATTACACGCAAATCATGGACTACGAATGCGTCGTCTAGTGTGATTGACACTAGTGCTTTCATTCTTCCATCAGTTTGTATTTTTCTAAGTCTTACATCTGTCACTTTCATGTAGTGAGCCCCCCTAGTATATCTCTCTATTGTCTTATAGAAGCTTACAATATTTAATTAAAAATTATTTTCCTTTAACTTGAGCGATAACCTCAATCTCAACCTTTACGTCTTTTGGCAGACGCGCAACTTCCACACAGCTTCTTGCTGGTTTATGCGCATCGAAGTATAAGCCGTAAACTTCGTTGATTTCTTGGAAATCGTTCATATCTTTAATAAAGATATTTGCTTTAATCACTGAATCCATATCGGCACCCGCTTCTTGTAAAACCGCTTTAAGGTTTTCAAGTACTTGACGCGTTTGTACCTGTACTTCATCACTGACAAGTTCATTAAATTCATTTAGTGGAATCTGTCCTGAAGTGTAAACCAAATCATTCACGACAACTGCGTGTGAATAAGGGCCTAAAGCTTCAGGCGCTTTATTACTGTGAATCGTCTTCATGTTGTTGACCGCTCCTTTATGAGAATTTAGATAAAACATTACCTTGTTCGACTTTAAAGTCCTGATTGTATTCATCTACATCAGACAGTCTTACCAAGGAAGTATAATCTTCAATCAATCTTTGTTTGACTTCTTTAGATTCTACAAGTACTGATACCCCCTTGACATGCGCTTTAAACTCATTCATTAAATTCATCACGCCATTTATCGAGCCGCCCGCGCGCATAAAGTCATCGACAATTAATACATTCGAATTTTCTTTTAATGTGCGTTTCGACAAGACCATTGTTTCGATCTTGCGCGAAGAACCCGATACATAGTTGATAGAGACTGTAGAACCCTCAGTTACTTTATTATCCTTTCGAATAACAACTACTGGTAAATTTAATACATTTGCTACGGCATTGGCAAGAGATATCCCTTTTGTCGCAATCGTCACAATCGCATCTAAGTCTTCATCCATATAAATTGTCGCAATCAAACGTCCAACTTTATTCAACAATTCTGGATTGCCCATCAAGTCGGATAGGAATAAATATCCACCTGGCAATAAGCGCTCTTTTTCTTGAAGATGTACAATCACTTCATCAATCACTTGTTCTGCTTCTTCTTTGCTCATTGTCGGACGATATGTCACACCACCGCTTGCACCTGCAGTCGTAATCACTGTACCCAGCTTTTCTTTATGCAAGGTTTCGCGAACAATGTGGATGTCCTCACTGATTGATGATTTCGCTTGTTTAAATTTCTTCACAAAATGCGTCAATGGTATCAACTTGTTTGGATGGCTCATCAAATAATGAGTCATATACACAATGCGTTCGCTTCGTTTATAACGCAAGAGAATCCTTCCTTTCTTAACCTAGTAATCTGACTAAATAAACCTCGTTACAGCACCCGTGAACCGCGTTATATATGTTTTGTGCTTGCTTATAATGTTTCGCTAAGCTATATACCGTCGGGCCGCTGCCGCTCATCAACGCGCCATCTGCACCGCTGTTAAGCATATTTTGTTTCAGCTTTTGAATGTCTGGATGCATGTCCATGGAAATCGCTTCTAAGCTATTAGATAACGATGCACAGATTTGCTTATAATCTCCGTCTTCAATTGCTTTGATACATGCATCTGATTGTGTCGCTTGCTGCGGTGTTTCTTCAATACGCAACGCTTGAAACACACAAGGTGTTGAAATGCCGACGTTCGGCTTTGCGATGACTACCCAAGCTTTCGGTGGGCGTTTCAACAAACGTACTTTTTCACCATGTCCTGTACATACCGCTGTTTTGCTGTAAATACAAAAAGGCACATCGGAACCGACCTGACTTGCCAAACGACTTAAATCATCTAAGGACAAACCAAGTTCAAATAACCGATTCATTGCACGCATTGTGGCTGCTGCATCAGCAGAACCACCGCCAAGGCCTGCTGACACTGGGATTTCCTTTTCCAGCACAATCGTCACACCTTGTTGGATTTGATATGTTTCTTTCATCAGCATTGCTGCTTTATACGCTAAATTCTTCGCGTTTTCAGGCACAAAATTATAATCCACTTGTACAACAACACGTTGATCTTCACGCTTTTCAACAGTAACGCGGTCATTCAAGTCCACCGTTGTCATTACCATTTCAACTTCATGAAACCCATCATTTCTTTTATAAAGTGCATCTAAAGTGAAGTTAATTTTGGCAGGTGCCTTTTCATATATCATCTTACCGCCCACCTTTACTGTTAAATTTGCTTTAGTTCAGAAATGTCTGCTTCGCCTATCAGGCGACGAGAGAGGTTCCCTCTTCTTTCACAGCATTAAAATGACGTTCATCATTTGCATTAGTGTTATTATAACACGAACATTACCATATATCACAGTGCTTAATGTTATGAAAATGAAAAAGTTTTAACTAAGTTGCGAAGATGTTTTATATTCACGCTTCGTAAAGAGATACTTGCTGTTACTCAACTTCATACCTATGCATACAAATTTAAAATTTACATAGGAATTCCAATTTTCGATTCACAAAGCAACCCGCATCATCACAGTGAATAGCAAAACCACTACCACAAACTTAAAATTCTGTATAATGGCTAGCGCAATCTGTACAAGTATTCAGAAGACCTTTGAGATCTGAAGGTCCTCAAACCTAAAATAAAGCAAAATAAAAAAGAGGAATCCTGAATCAGGATTCCTCTTTTTTATACGAAGCATATAGCTTCAATGTTATGATATTCTAGTGTGCAACTGCATCCTGGTGATTTTCATCCACAAACGAAACTTGGACGTTTTCTGTCAACACATCAGTGTATGTATAAGATACACGTTCAAAGTTGTGTTTATCTTGGTCTAATTCAACAACGAATACCGCTGGATATGTTTCTGATAACACGCCGCAACGTTCGATTGTTTTTTTACGACCACCATTTGCTTTAAGTACAATACGGTTTCCTAAATGACACTCAAGTGCATTTTTGATTTCCCAAATTGATTTTGGCATATTGCTCCACCTCGCTACAAATTGTATTATAACACATTTATAGCGATTCAGTCAAATAAAATTTAAATTTTAACAATCGACGGGCAGCATGTCAACATTTTAAAACTCTAATTCCGGGAAATTTTTCAAGTTAGTGTACAAATTCGCAAATTCTTTAATAGATAATGTTTCTCCACGACGTCTTGGATCAACTCCACTCTCATCTAGCCAAGTTTTAATCTTGTCTTTCAGTTTTTTACCATCGAAAAATAAGCTTTGATAATTATTTGCGATTGTTTTTCGACGTTGGCTGAATGCTGCTTTTGTCATTTTAAAGAAGCGATCTTCATCGTCTACAGAGACAATCGGTTCAGTACGTTTCATCAGTTTAACCACAATCGAATCTACATTCGGAGGTGGCATAAAGACTGTTTTAGGCACAGTCAGTACTTTAGATGTTTCAGTATAATACTGCGCCACAATCGATAATGAACCATAAGCTTTTGTGCCGACAGCCGCATTTAAACGTTCTCCAACTTCTTTCTGCATCATCACCACATAGCCATCAATCGGTAAAGACTGAGACATCAAGTTCAATAAAATAGGTGTCGTTATATAATACGGTAAGTTCGCAACGACCATAATCTTATCGCAGTCTGAAAAATGTGTTTGCACTGCATCTACCACATTTGCTTTTAAAATGTCTTCATTAATCACAGTCACATTGTCATAATCTGACAAAGTATCATCTAAAACAGGAATCAAGCGTTGGTCAATTTCAAACGCTACGACTTTTTTCGCATGTTTCGCTAATTGTTCTGTTAAAGACCCCATACCAGGACCGACTTCAATAACACCCGTTGTTTCGTCAATGTTGCTCGCTTCGATAATTTTATGAATAATATTCACATCAATTAAGAAGTTTTGACCTAAACTCTTCTTAAAATCGAATTGATATTTATCTAACAAGGCACGCGTACGTGTCGGTGTTGCTATATCTTTTTTCATCACTTACGTTTCACTTCCTTTATCTTCATTCAAAGCAGCTCTGACATCTGCTTCTGTATAACCAAACGCATTTAATTTCTTTAAAAGTTGTTTGCCGTTGGAATGACCAATATGTAATTTACGCCCTAATACTTCTCGTTTATGACGCGCATCAGGCCCGACAATTAAACCTAAATCAATCAAAACAGCTTTGCTGATAGATTCCATGCCTTCTTCAAAGGGCGAAGATACATGCATTAACGCTTCTCTGATGGCTTCAAATGAGGCATGTTCCACCCCGATTTTACCACGTTTATTTTTCGCTTGTTCACGATCAATATACGCATGTTTCACACCTGGTACATGATCACGAATCGTATTTCGAATTTTATCACCCGGGAAATCTGGGTCTGTTAAAACAATTACACCTCTTGTTTCTTGCGCATATCGAATCACATCTAACGTTTCTGCATTAATGGCACTGCCATTTGTTTCTATCGTATCGCACTCTACTGCACGTTGAACACGCTCTGTATCATCGCGGCCTTCTACCACAATAAACTCATTTATTTTCATCGCTTTCGTCACCTTTCACAGTGTTAACTTTAATACTATACCATATCTGTCAGCATGAAAAATAAAACATCGTCACGTTATATCGTATCTTGTTTAATTATATATTTTGACGTCCAAAGCCGAAATCTTTATTATTTACATTAAGATGGAGAACAACATGCGCTAACATGTTATCACTCTGGGCCCGTTAAAAAGAGATGGCGAATGTTATAGCTATTCAACCAAAGTTGGATAGTTATTTTTTATGCCTTTATTTCCTTTGTTGACTACTCACAAGGATTAAACCTATCATCGTCAAGAAGACCATAAGCATTCATAATCACTCATCGTGTATCCTCTCTGGAGTTGTGCATCATAGACATCAGCCCTTTGAATGGATTAGCCACCATCTATCCAACTTGCTTGAAAAGGTTACAATATGAACAGAGCTTATATTCTTATATAAAAATATGATTTTAATATCATAAAAATGATACATTCAAACATGACGAAAGCGCCCTTCTGATGTAGAACGGCGCTTTCTCTTTATATTATTGATTTAAGTTAAATAATCTTTCCGCATTTTCAGTCGTTTGTTTTGCGACTTCTTCGTAACTGATATCGCGTAATTCTGCGATTTGTTCCGCAACTAATGTCACGCGCATCGGTTCGTTACGTTTACCTCTATAAGGGTGCGGTGATAAATAAGGTGCATCTGTTTCTACTAATAGACGATCTAATGGCACATGTTTTGCGACTTCTTTAGGCTGTTTCGCATTTTTGAATGTGACAGGTCCGCCTAATGAAATATAGAAGCCAAGTTTATTAATCACGACATCTGCGATTTCAGGTGAACCGCTGAAACTATGCATAATACCGCCGACTTCTTCTGCGTGTTCCTCCATTAGAATATCCACACAATCTTGTGTCGCTTCACGATTATGAATGACAATCGGCAAGTTCACACGTTTTGCGAGTGCGATTTGTTTACGGAACACTTCTTTTTGAACATCTTTTGGTGATTTATCCCAGTGATAGTCTAAGCCCATTTCACCGATGCCGATCACTTTAGGGTGCTCGGCTAATTTTTCAATCCATTGTTCACGTTCTTCTGTGTAATCAATCGCATCCACTGGATGCCAACCAATAATCGCATATAAGAAATCATATTGTTCCACAAGTTCCATCGCACGTTCAATCGTTGGTGTATCAAATCCAACGACAAACATGCGATCGACACCTGCATCTCTTGCACGGTCGATGACTTCTTGTAAATCTTCATCATATTGTTCTGCGTTTAAATGTACATGTGTATCAATTAACATGATGTGTACTCCTTTCATTACTGCTTTTCTCAGTGTTCATACACTATGATTATACCCATTCTTTCTATGAAACATTTGAAATTATGAGTAAGCGTCAAAGAAGCGGCTCAAACAGCATTCGCTGCAAGCCGCTTGTCTTGATTGTTCAATTATTTAATCACTGCACCGTTAGGAATCGCATTCGGCAAGCTGACAAGTGTTAAGACACCGTCTTTTTCTGCTGATAGAATCATACCTTCTGATTTACGGCCCATTAATTTTGCTGGTTTCAAGTTCGTCACAACTGCGACTTTTTTACCGATAATATCATCAGGTTCATAGAATTTTGCGATACCTGAAACGATTTGGCGTTGTTCTTCGCCTAAATCTACTTGAATTTTTAAGAGTTTATCTGATTTCTTCACATTTTCTGCATCCATTACTGTTGCAGCTTTGATTTCAACTTTATCGAAATCTTTAATTGTGATTTGAGGTTTCGCGTCTTCTTGTGCTTCCTCTTTTGTTTCTTCTTTTGCTTCTTCAGCTTGTGGTGCTGAACCTTGCATTGAGTCTTTAATAAATGCGACTTCTGCTTCTGTATCTAAACGAGGGAAAATCGGTTTAGGTTTTTCAGTTACTGTAATCGGTTCAGTTAATGCACCATATGAATTTAAGCTGTCTAGTTCATATAGTTCAGGACTATTGATGTGTAATTGCGCAAAGATTTCACGTGGTGCGTGTGTTAAGAATGGACGTAATAAGACAGCTGCGAAGCGGATATTTTCCACTAAGTGTGCCATCACGTTGCCAAGCATTTCTCTTTGGCTGTCATCTTTAGCTAAAATCCATGGTGTTGTTTCATCAATATATTTATTCGTACGGCTGATGAACTTCCATACTGTTGAAAGTGCAACAGAGAACTGTAAGTTTTCCATATTTTGATGGTATTCTTTGACTGTATCTAATGCGAATTGTTCCATCTCAGCATCTAAGTCATGTTTTGGTCCTTCATACGCAGGCAACTCGCCGCCGAAGTATTTGTTGATCATCGCAATCGTACGGTTGACTAAGTTACCTAAGTCATTGGCTAAATCAAAGTTTGTACGGTCAACGAACGCTTCTGGTGTGAAGACACCGTCAGAACCAAATGGTAATTCTCGCATTAAGTAGTAACGTGTCGCATCTAAGCCATAACGATCGATTAATACGTTCGGATCTACGACGTTACCTTTAGATTTACTCATTTTACCGTCTCTCATTAAAATCCAACCGTGTGCGAAAACGCGTTTTGGAAGCGGTAAGTCTAGCGCCATTAATAAAATCGGCCACACGATAGAGTGGAAGCGCACAATTTCTTTCGCCATTAAGTGTAAATCAGCCGGCCAATATTTTTGGAATAGGCTATCATCATCTGATAAATAACCAAGAGCTGAAATATAGTTCACCAACGCATCAATCCATACGTAAACAACGTGTTTAGGATTAGACGGTACTTGTACGCCCCAATCAAATGTCGTACGTGAGACAGCCAAGTCTGTTAATCCTGGTTTAATAAAGTTGTTAATCATTTCGTTCTTACGAGAAGGAGGTTGAATGAATTCAGGGTTCGCATCATAGAATTCTAATAAGCGATCCGCATATTTAGAAATATTGAAGAAGTAACTTTCTTCTTTAACTAATTCTACTTCATGTCCAGAATCCGGGCTTTTACCGCCGATAATATTGCCATCATTATCGTATTCTGGATCATCAAGTTGAGATTCTGTATAGTAAGTTTCATCCGGTACAGAATACCAGCCTTCATATTCACCAAGGTAAATATCACCTTGTGCTAATAGACGTTCAAAGACTTTCTCTACAACTTCTTTGTGACGTTTTTCAGTTGTTCTGATAAAGTCATCATTTGAGATCTCTAATTTTTCCCATAACGCTTTAATACCTTTAATCATGTCATCTAGGTATTCTAATTCTGTAAGGCCAGCTTTATGTGCCTTTTCTTGAATTTTTTGGCCATGTTCGTCTGTACCTGTCAAATAACGTACATCATAGCCTTGCATGCGTTTGTAGCGCGCAATGACGTCGCCTGCTACAGTTGAATAGGCATGCCCAATGTGTAATTTACCACTCGGGTAATAAATAGGTGTTGTTATATAAAATGTATCTTTCGCCATTCCATGCTCCTCCTTGTATCTTACATAATTAATATATCTAAATTCAGTATTGATTTCAATGCAGAGTCCCCGTCATGACAGTCTCATAAACACACTCAACATGACTTCTAACGCAAAATAAGTCCTTGTACTCTTCATATAAGTTCGACTGATTTGATTCCATATGTATATATTGTAACAATTCTAATGAACGGTGCATATAGAGACGATGTTGATTATGTAAAATTGACATAAAAATAAAAAGAAACTCACAAATGTTTATTTATGAGCCAAAACGATTTGATGTAGTTTTTTCTTGGTTAGTGATTATTAATAGGAAATAAGCTGACTATATCACCTATTATCTGCATTGAACTTATTCATTTGATTTATTATTCCTTAATCAACCCCTTGTATTGATAAAAGCAACAGAACCCGAGAAAGCGTTCTGTTGCTGAGAAATTAAGTAAATAATCTTATAATCGCAAACGTCACACTGACCACTGTAACGATGATTGCGATATTTAATAATTTTCCGCCTTGTTCTTGTTGGTATTTTTTGTATTTCGCACTACAAATAATACTTCCAACTCCAAAGATTGGCATAATTAATGAGAGGACAATAAAAACCCAAGCCCAAACTTTTAATGTTTTTCCTGCTTCTTTCACTTTTTCTGCCATGTTGTTGCGCTCCTTATATGTTTATTCTCCTGCTTTTTAGGAACAGGACACACCTATCTACTCATTTAGGAATACACACGTGTGTCCGTTCCTATGAAGCGTTATTTCACTCTTTTCAGTGAACCTTGTGCGTCTTTTTTGTAATGCAACTCATGTTTTTGATCTTTGAATTCATACTTCACTACTACTTGGTCGACGTCATCATTTCCAGAGAAAGGCATGGATGACATGCTGCCGATGAGTTTAGTCGGGAGGTCTACGTCTTCGTTGAAGTGAAGCGGCACAGTCAATTTTTTATCTTTCTTATCATAAACAACCTGTTTATGATCAATCTCAAATATTTTTACAGCTTCTAACTTTCTATCGGCTTTATGCAAATCATTTTTTACAGAACCAGGAAGAGGATCCCCCTTCGCGCAACCCATTACGATAACCATCAATAGGCATAAACTCATCAAACAAATTTTCTTCATAGTTTACTCCTTCGATTTAAATTATTAAATAATGATTGAATAGAAGATTAACAAAATCAACGTTCCTAACGGTCTGAGTGTGATAAACGAAAATTTTCCTCTTCTAACTGCTAATACAATATCAATAACCAAATAAATAATAACCATTAAAAATAGGATAAGATCTATTGTGAAAATACCGCCTGCTAAATCATCTTTTAAAACAGGCGTTAACTTTAATTTAATCGCAATCATACAAACAATAGAGATAATTGCTGAAATAATACCTTTATACTTAGATGAAGCAAGATTAATTTGAATACTTTCAATGTCTTCATACTGTCCCTTAGTTACTGAATGTTCTGAGAGAGGATCCAAACTTCTTAGCTTCACTTTATAAGGACGTGTCCAAAACGATTTAATCGCCAACCATCCGTATACCACTACACTTATAATGAGCACAAGTATGTAATTCTGTAATGAACTAAAACTAGAATCTACAAAGAAGAATGTAATCAAAAAGATTAACGCAGATATACCATAGGCAATCCATTGCAGTAATTTAATACCTTCCGCATACATTACCGAAGTAATATACACCACGTAATACAAACCTGCCATTAAAATTAATAATAAATATGTCATATGTTTTCTCCTACATTTCCATAACCTTTACTTTCAACATCTCACCTTGCCAATATTCAGGTTCAACTGAAAATTCTACCTTTGCCAAATTAGGCATGATTAGAACATCTAATTCTATAATGCTTTTACTTCTTTTTTGTTGGCGGGACTTAATTTTAGAATTTATTTTTTGAAGAAAGAATTTACTTCTGCCAGTTTATAATTCTTCGAAATCATAATATGAAGTTTTAAAAATAAAACATTTAAAAATGATTGTTTACCATTAGAATATGAATCAACTAATATTTTATATTATATATTGGTATTACTCTTTTAAATCATATTTTTTCCTGTACTCCATTTCCGCTTTGATATATTCATTAAAAATAATGATACATGTTGCATTAATAGAAAGTATAGTAAAGTTAGTAACATTTATTAAAAAGCTATTATCCCAAACATTTGGAACCAAAATGAACTCTACTATTTTTTGAGCATAAACTATCCATGACAATAATTGCACGCTGATTATCCAAATAAATTTTCTATTGTTTCTTTCTTTTCTCGTTTTTCCTTTGTATTTATCAGGATGCCTCAAAAAAAGTAAAATACTCCCTATATGAGCAAAATAACTTAATACCATAGCAGATATACCAATAATCCATATTCCATACAAATTATAACCTTGATGGGATGCAATTATATAAAATGCGTTATAGAGTACAAAGGTAAAATTATAAAATGATAACACACATACACCTGTACTAATTCTTAATTTTTTTTGGAAGCTTTCATAATTTTTAGGTTGCTTTTTTATAAAAATAGGCAACAAGCTAATTAAACAAATTAGTATTTCTATTCCTGTTACAATTTTAAGATGATTAGGTAATCCTGCAATTTTGGGACCACCATATAAATACGGCACAAAACTAAACAATAAAAATCCTAAAGCAAATAAAGCTACAATTTGAGAAACTGGTGTTCTTAATTTTCTATACAAATCTTCCATCGTTTCCATCCATCCTTATTTAAAATATGCTACCAAGCTTTTGCCAAATCCACCTGTCAAAGCACTACCAACTTTGAATGTAAGAAAAAGGCATAACCAATATACTGCCGATAAGTTTGGACAGGGGTTCTACGTCTTCGTTGAACTGAAGCGATCACGTCAATTTTTTATCTTTCTCATCATAAACAACCTATTTATGTTCAATCTCAAATATTCTTATAGATTCAAACTTTCTATTAGCCTTATGCAAATCATTTTTACAAACCCAAGAAGAGAATTACCCTTTAAAATTAGCAATAAATATATCATATGTTTTTTCCTACATTTCCATTACCTTTACTTTGATATCAACCTAACTCATGTCATCCATTTCGTGAATAACGTGATAATACGGTGATACAAGTTGAAATTGATATTTTTCGCAAAACCTTCAATTTCAGCTAAAACTTCTTTTTCTTCAGTTTCATATTGATTGATCTTTAATCGCCCTTCTAACATCTGATCAATATAAAGAACGTTCTAAATTCTAAGTCATCACTGGTCACAAATTGTGTATAAGTCGCCATCATTAAAGTAACATTCACTCGGTTATCTTTCATAAACCGTGTGTACACAAAAATTAATAATCCTTTCTTATTCAATCCATAACTCATCATAAGTTCTACAAAGTGTTTCGTGCATTTTCCCAGTTCCAACACGTTATAATCTAAATATTCTTTTCAAACTACAGGTCTATACATCATCTGCGAATCACTCACCTCTTTCATTCTAATTTGCACAGATTTCATATAATATAGTTAATATATACAACAGTTACATCTAGTTGGAATAACTCAATCATTTTTCATTTCACTATTTATATTATGTTCTTTTTCATAATCTAGCTTAGCATTCACAACCCCCAAAAAATCACAAATGTGAAAACGTTCGATATTAGTATTAAAAAATTAGTTGCGTTTATTATGAATTTGTTATCTTTCGCGTTTGGAATAGTTAAAAACTCAATGATCTTTTGAATATATACACACCATGAAATAATTTGGATTGATGTAACCCAAATTATTTTTTGATTATTTCTATCTCTTCTTGTTTCACCTTTGTAGCGATCTGGATGTCTAAAAAACAACAGTATGCTAGAGACATTAGCTATATAACTTATTAACATAAATGTTATTCCTACAACTCAGCAACCAAATAATTTATAATTATTTAATTTCCCAACAATAAAGAATATATTATAAATAATAAAAATTACATTATAGTACGAACATATAGTAATACCTGTCGAAATCCTTAGACTTTTCAAAAACGTTGAATAGTCAACAGGATGTTTTTTGAAGAATAAAGGAACAAAATCTAATAATATAACTATAATTTCAACAATTGATGAAATCACTAAATAATTTGGTGTATCTCTAAGATCTTTCCCTAAGAAAAAAGGATCACAACTAAACAACAACATTGCTATACTGAACACATTTAACACCTGGGTACTGGCATTCTTAATTTTCTATATATATCTTCTCGCATAAACTCATCTTTCATTAAAATAGGTTACCAAACTCTTAACAAAACTATTGGTTGTTATAACTAAACTCTCTTTAATTTATTTCTTCAAAATGTTTGAAAACCTGACATCCCCTATTTGCTGAAAATTTACCTTGTCATGGGTTAAGTCTGGTAAAGTACATCTAATTATTACTACAAGATTATGATTTAGCTCTTATCTCTTCTTAACTTATTTTATTTAAGCCATTGCACTTCATAACCCTATTTGCTATCTTAAGTTTTAGAAAATACTATTTACACTTTATTTGTTAATTAGTATTTTTAAAATTATCATATAAAACTTTACATGTTTTGTATAGAGCGTTTACAGTTTTTTTACACTTTGTTTTATCTCACTCTCTTTATTTTAATATCTTTGAAAAGGACTTTATAAATAATGAAAAACACAAAATTAACATTATCTTTTTTATCACTAATCATTTCCAATTCATTAACTTTAAGTAATGTTGTATCTTTTGAAACTCTAGAAGAAGCTATAAGTAAGCATTCGAATGCAGCTTTTAAAGTGAATACTTGAGATGACTCATTTACATACAGTTATGGTCAAAATGTTCTATCATAACCACAACATTCTGAACCAAGTACCATTCATACCAACCAACAAGCAAATAATTTATATACGCCGAGGCAATATACCTTATAAACGTGCAGCAGATGGTAATACTATCAGCACATTTTGGGGAGATGCTAAAAACTGAGCAAGCCAAGCACAAGCTGATGGTTTTATAGTTAATAATCAACCTAAAAAAGGTGCTGTTTTCCAAACACCCATAGGCGTTTGGGGACATGTGGCTTATGTAGAACGCGTCAATATGGATGGTAGTGTGTTTATTTCCGAAATGAACTATATTGCACCATACATCGTGTCTACACGTACTATTTCTGCTTCAGAAGCACGAAATTATAACTATATCCATTAATAATATGCAATATTAATAAAATATATTTAACCAAAATAATTAATGAGGTGACCTATGAAAAAGATATGCAGCACCATTATCATTTCTACTTTATTACTAGGAGGATGCAACAATTTGAATAATTCTTTCACAAACAAAGTTCCTGATACTATGCCTGTTAATGAATATAAAGGCCAAGGTTTTCAACCTCATGCTGAAAAGAAAGTCATTGAATTAGCAAAGAAACATTATAATGAATATGCAGAATTAGGAGAAAGATTCTTTCAAGATAATTTCGGTTTGAAGGTTAAAGCTACTAATGTGGTCGGCAGCGGAGATGGTGTGGAAGTGTTTGTCCATTGTGATGATCATGACATCGTATTTAATTCTAGTATTGTTTTAACATCAGACTCTTTAGGTCATAAAGGATCAATGCGTGCTAAAGGAGAAAGCGACGAACTTTCTACTCAAATCGGAAAAGTAGTCAGCGGCTTTGACTACAAAGCCAACAAGAAAGAATACGATGAACTTTATCAATACTTCAAAGATAATCAAAAAAAATACAGTTATTACGGGTTTACTAAAGAAGCTATAAATAAAACTCAAAATTCAGGTTATCAAAACGAATTTTTTTGGATTAATGGAAATCCTATGACATTAAAAGAGTATCATGAAAAACTTTATCCTTTGATTACTGAGAATGGAAAAACGTTCAAAGATAAATATTACAGCGTTCAAACATCACTGTATAATCAACCTAAATTTGAAATCGTCACTAACTTATTCTCTCGTAATAAAAGCTATAATAGAAAATCTATGTCAAAGAAAGTAGTAGAAATATCTAATGATATTGAGAAATCTATACCTAAAGAAATTCAAGTAAATATATTAGCTACTGATCAAATAATCAATTCTAACTCTGCAAGATATAACCAAAATTATGATCATAGAGTTGAATGGAGTATAAATAATGAATGAAATTACAGAACGCGATAAAATTGAATTAAGTAGCTATTGGCATATCAAGATATGAATAATAAAACTCGAATAAATGTTAATGGAAAATATTTTAAAATCATAGATTCATACCATTCCGAAAATTATTCAAATAAGAATGGTAGCCTCGATGCGGTTACGTTTGAATTATTAGATAAAGACAAAGGAACTGGCCAACAATTCATTGCTTTTCAAGGTACAGATAACACTGAAAAACCAAACCCAATCAACCCTTTAAGAGCTTTTTTAGCTGATGATTGATTAGAAAACATCAAGCTGGCGAATAACAAAAACAAAACAACTCCTTTATTAAATCAAACCAATGATTATATAAAAGATTATAACAGGAAAATTGCAGACGCTAAGTTACTAAGCGAAAAAGAATTTTTTCATAAGTATTATATACCTATTTCAACATATGAAAATAAACAATTAATTGGTATTGGCGGCAATTCTCAAGGAGGCGCTTCAGCTGCCTATCAAGGTATTCAACATTGTAGTATCCCAGTAACTATCACAAATAGTGCGATGTTGCCCTTATCATCATTTGATTATTTAGATGTACCTTACTATAAAAATATTATTAGATACCATAGTCATTATGACATCTTGTCTTGGATTCAAGATCCTTTTGTAAAACATGTGCCATCAAAGCGTGTCAATGTGGATAGTGGGGTACCGACTTTAAAAGGGCTAATCGACAGTCATTTAGGCTATAAAAGAAAATTCGATTCTAAGACTAATGGTTATAAAAACATGCCAATTCATACTGTAACATCAGTAAAAGATTTCGTATTAAAAAATGGAATGTACGCGCCTCTGACAATCAATATTATGATTGAAATGGACGAACGTCTCCCTATGAATGTATGGACTGGTGATGCGATTTCTGTTTCTGGAAATAGCGGACTGATTAAACTGGATATTGAAATCTAAATAAATTATCTCAAATGGTTTCGGGTGAAATGAGTACCATGCTACAAGAATGTGTATCTTATTTAAATGAAAGTTACAATATCTCCGAAAAGGAAAATGGTCAATTCGATACACGTAAATATAAATTAAAGGACCATTTTGAGAAAACGATTAAGCTTAATGAAGTTGAAGGCTGGTCAACATCCTATAAAGAACGTAGTCGTAACGTTGAAAGTAGCTTAAATGATTTAATGGACACAATAAATTCTATAATTTTAGCCTCTTTGATTATGCCCACATTTAAATCTGTTACGCTTTTTCTAACAAATGCTAAATTGCTAAAATCCCAAGTCGAAAAATTTATTGAAGAGATTTATGATCAAACAGAAAAAAAGATTAGTGAGCTCTTTAAAAATATTGAGCATGATATGCAAGATGGCATACCTGAAGAAACAATGAAGCATTTAAAACTTACCAAAGAAGGCATTTCAAAAATCAAACAACAAAACGATATTTTTGGTCAACAAATCAATGATTGCCATAGCGCAATGTTACAAAAAGATTTGACTGTCATGGAAGGAGATCTCTCTATACCTAATGTTGGTGAACATATGGTAACTCAATTCATTGAACCTTCCCCCTATATGCTTAAGAATATGTCTATACTTAAAAGTCATATAGATACTAGCATCAAAGATTTAGCTAAATATATTCAAAAATTATATAACGAACACGGTAAAATTATCAGTGTTTTACTTGAAACATTAAGTTTTAATTTATCGAGCATCGCTTCTGATTTAGATATATTAGATACCATGTTAAACAATCCAACAACTGAAATTTTAAGCAAAACTTCTCATATTTCATTAGGCAACATTCGTCAAAAATCCGAAAATGCTAGGCATTACTTGCGTAGCCTAGAAACAGTTTTAAATGATGGTAAAGAAATTTCACCTATACTCAATAATCATTTAAGTGATATTTTAATTAATATGAAACCCTTCATTGTACAGATGATTTTTGAGCCATCTCATTATGATGATATGTTTATACTTAATAAACAAGCTCAAGCACGATTAGATCAAATGACACAACAATTAGAAGTCGTAGTGAATGGATTAAAAGAAAATGAAGGTGCTGCTATTCGTGCTTTAGATACTTCAGCTAACACGATTCAAAAGAATATGAAGCTGATTAATAAAGAACTTAAAAAGCTATCATTATATTAATTCATCAATATCATAAGAGGTCACCTATGAAGAAACTATTTTTTTATTACCATTATTTTTGTTTTTATATTCAGTGGATGCAACAATTTGAATAATTCTTTCACAAACAAAGCTACTGACACTATGCCTGTTAACGAATATAAAGGCCAAGGTTTTCAACCTCCTGCTGATAAAAAGGCAATTGAATTAGTAAAAACATAGAGAGGAATTCGCAGAACTAGGAGAAAGATTTTATAAAGATAACTTTGGCTTGAAGGTTAAAGCTACCAACGTGGTTGGCAGTGGAAAAGGCGCAGAAGTATTCGTACATTGTAATGATCATGACATCGTGTTTAATTCCAGTATTGTTATCTCCACTGATTCTTTAGGCTATAAAGGCTCTGCATGTGCAAAAGGAGAAAGCGATGATTTATCTACTCAAATTGGAAAAGTAGTCAGCGGCTTTGACTACAAAGCCAACAAGAAAGAATACGATGAACTTTATCAATACTTCAAAGATAATCAAAAAAAATACGGTTATTATGGTTACACAAAAGAAGCCATAAATAAGACTCAAGAATCTGGCTATCAAAATGAATTCTTTTGGATTAGTGGTTATCCTATTGACTTAGCCCAATACGATAAATACTACAAACCTTTGATTCAAATGAATCAAAAAGAATTCAGCGAAAAGTATCATCAAGCTAGATACAATGCCACTGGTGGTGTAACTAAAACACACGTTATCACTACATTTTTTGATACTAACTCAGATTATAATAAAGATAAGGAAGACTATAAGTTATTAGATCTTGCAGATGCCATTCAAAAAAATCAACTTGGCCCTGATAAAAGCGAAGTGAAATATACATTAACCTATACAAGCAATGAAATCACCACTTATGACGGCACAAAGAATGGAAATAACGAAATGTCTTATGGGGTTTATAATAGTGAACAATAAATTTTCAGAACAAAATAAATGCTTTGATAATGTTCATTTTAATAAATAAACATTAATAACGCACCGAAATCACTTGGATAACGGTGCGTTATTGATTAGATATCTAATTCTTCTATACGCATCATATGATTAATCAAACCTGCATAAAAGCCTTGTAATTCTTGGCCTGTGTGTTTAAAGTCTAAGGTATCTAGACCGACAAAATCTAAATGATCCCAACCTTTCATAACCGGTGTCACTTGCCAGATGCCTTTTTTCAAGCCATCTGTAAATTCAGTGAAATCTTGCCCTGTTGGATAGAGTGAAGATACTACAGAAACGATACCGTCATTTGGACGCAATGCTTGGTTCTCCTCACTTCCAATGACACGACTCGTTGAATCAAAAAGGAAGAATTGTCCAATATCAGGGATATGATTTCCCGTTAAACCTTCATGACTCGCCAAACCTGTATAAGTAGTATAAACAATGTTAGGGTTCATCGGTGTCATTTGATTTAATTTTTCTGAGCCTTCTGATGTTAAATCATACATCGCATTATCATCAGTATCCCAAAGTTTACTTTGAGCAACACGTTGTGCGTATTCAATATAAGATTCATTTTCCCTTTGTTTGAATCCCCATTTTTCAAAACCAAAATCGATATTTGCGAGTTTACCACCGCCCATACGTCCTAACGCATAAACAATATCTTTAAAGGCTTTTTCATTACCAATTCGATCCGCTGCAGCTGAACCGTTATGCGGTGTGCCTAAAGTTGTAATAGAGGCAATCATATGGTCTTTCCCTCCTTCAAATAAAGAGGAGATTGTTCCACCATGTTGACGTTGGTAATCTATTTCTTCTTGATTACCAAAGCGTAAAAAATGTTCTAAAAGCCGGATTGTTTGTCCACCCATACTGTGGCCGACCATATGCACCTTTTTGCCAGGCGCCCATTCATGAAAGACCCCTGCATAAGTTCTGCCATATCGAGAATGTCCATATTTCTCCGCATGCGCTGCACCATAATCTACTGTGCCGCCTTTAATATAATAATATAACTCTATTGCGCGATCATAATTACTGCTAAAAGCACCTACACTCGCTTCATAAGCTTCGTACCCTTTTTCACGCAGTCCATCTATCACACGATACTTATCTCCACCCCAATAATTGGGATATAAGTCTGGCTTTATTTCACCTGTAAAGCCCATAAATCCATGTACAAATATAACTGGATATTGATTAATCGCTTGTTGTGCTTTATTAGTTTTTAAACTTTCTGTATGTGGAACAGGTGCTTCTACTTGTTGGATGACATCTTCTGTAACCTTTTGTTCTTCATAGTTTGTCACAGAATCATTATCTACTGGCGCTGGTTGTTCGTACTGTTTTGGTTTTAGTGGTTCACTATGATTAGGTTTTTCTTGTTTTGTTTGTGATCCTTCATGAATCTGAGATGAGGATGCTTCTTGTTCAAGGTTAGTAGTATTTTGTTCCTGTATATTTTTTTCTGAAGATGGTGTATTCACATGACTTGTTTGTGTTTCAGAACGCTTGGTAGAAATATCTGGTTGTGTTTCAACCTGTTGTGCTGTCATTATATCTTTTGATGGTAACAGTTGTTCATTTTCTTGTGTATGTTCCGCTTCTACCTGTGTTTCGTGGTGTGTTTGTGTGGATTCTTCCGCATGTGCTGATGTGCTTAGACCCATAACTATAAAGGATGCGATAAGTGTTGATCCAGCTCCGACTGTAAACTTTCTTATCGCATAGTGATGGTGTGTTTGATTATTTTTCTTCATTTTGAATTACTCCTATTCTAGTGGTGTCCTTCACTAAAGAAAAATAATAACGTGCTCCCATAATATAGATGAATAATTAACTGTACAACTTTAAAAATAACATATTTCTGCGTCACTCAGTGTTAATTTTCTTATTTGTTATATTTCTTTTACATCATTTTTATTTTATCTGATGGTAAATATCGTAAACTTCTCCTGTTTTCATCTGACGGTCTTCAGCGACTTGTTTAATCGCTTTTTTCGGTTTCATATTTTGACGGATATAATGTTCAACATGTTCATGAATATCTAACTCACTGAACCATTCTGTCTCTTCTTTTGGTGCTGCACCCTCTATTAAGATAACAAATTCACCTTTAGTCGGAATGTCACCATTTGTGACCGCTTCTAACAATGTTTGAACTGGTGCCGTCTGAATCTCTTCAAACTTCTTAGTCAATTCTCGACCAAGTGCTACTGGTCGTGTTTCATCAATTTCCGCTATAGCTTTTAGTGTATCTGCCACACGAAACGGGCTTTCATAAATAATTACAGTAGAGTCTTCAAACATACGCTGTTCAAGTGCTGCTTTTTTATCTTTGGCTTTTCTCGGTAAGAATCCAACAAACGTATACACAAACGAAGGTAAACCGCTCCCCATCAACGCAGTCAACCCTGCATTCGGTCCAGGAATCGGCACAACATCAATGCCTGCTTCACGCGCACGCACCACTAATTCATAACCTGGATCACTGATTAACGGTAAGCCAGCATCAGAGACTAATGCGATACTTTGCCCTTCTAATAAAAGTTCAATTAAAGGTTCAGTCTGCGTCTCTTTATTATGTTCATGATAAGATTTTAAAGGTGTCTCAATCTCATAATGATGACATAATTTCTTTGTGACACGTGTATCTTCACAGGCAATCATATCGACAGATTTTAAAGTGTCTACTGCACGAAATGTGATATCTGCTAAATTTCCGATGGGTGTTCCGACTAAATAAAGTGTTCCCATGTTATTGCTTGCCCCTTTCAATGAGCTGTAATTTTTGTGTTCTCGTGAATGTTTTAATTTCATACTCACGTTTCATTGCTTCTGACTTTGTTTCATAACCTTCTTGATAAACTAATACAACGGGACGTCTAGTTTTAGTATACTTGGCACCTTTACCCGCATTGTGTTTTTCAATTCTTGCTTGAACGTTATTGGTATACCCAGTATATAATGTGTCGTCCTTACATCGTACGATATAAATATAATGTTCAATTGCCATAATAAATCGCACTCATTTCTTTTGTATATTGGCCATCTGCTGTATACATATAAAATGGCGGCGCAATATCCAAACCAGGTTTGCCGTCTTTACGTCCTTCTACAAGAATCGCATGCGCTGCTTTACCAGGTTTACTATAAACCATTGTCAGTTTCTTTGGTTCAATACGGTGCTGTCTGAATTCAAATAATACATCCATTAAACGTTCTGCACGATGTACCATGACAAAACGACCGCCTTGTTTCAATAAATGTTTCGCAGCATTCACACAATCAGCCAGTGTACACATTACTTCATGACGTGCAATTTTATGTGCTTCTTTTTGATGTTGATGCGTTTGAATGGTTTTGAAGTACGGCGGATTACATGTGACAACGTTATAGCTTGAAGGTTGAAAGTGTTGTTGAACATGTCTTAAATCCATTTCATACATTTGAATACGCGCTTCTAAATGATTATGGCGAATACTGCGTTCAGCCATATCCACTAATTGTGGTTGGATTTCAATCGCATCTATCATGTGATTTCCTTTGTCTGAAAGTAATAAAGGAATGACGCCGTTACCTGAACATAAATCCATTACTTTGTCACGTTTTCTAAGCTGGGTAAAATGGCCTAATAATAAAGCATCCGTCGAAAAGGAAAAGACTTCATCATTTTGAATTATTTCTAACTGTTCTTTTAATAGACAATCTAAACGTTCATTTTCTTTCAACATGATTTTCTCCAATTTTTGATTAAATATGTATAAATGAGAACCTCTTCAGGTTCTCATTCAAGCTTTCAAATAGAATATGACATTCTTTTGATATATTAAAACAATCGCTTTTAGGATTGTTCTTCTAATGTTTGTAAACAAAATAAGCAATCTTCACCATTACGATGTTTACCGAATAAATCGCCTTTACAGATATGGAAGCCTTCTTGATATAAAATCGCTAAGTTCTCCTTACTGCTTAAACGAGGTTTCTTTTTTTCTTTAGACTTTTGCTCAGGCTTATCTGAAACATCTGTTGATTCAGATCCTGTTTCTTGTGAACGGCCGATTAATTGTTTCAAATGTTTGTTTTCAACTTCCAACGCAACATTTTCTTCTATAAGCTGCATGGTGATGGTCTTTAATTCTGCCGTGTCTTGATACAATTGTTTAACATTGGTTTCAAGACGCAATAGTCTCTCCATTATTTCTCTGCGTTCCAAAAGCCTGTGGCCTCCCTTAATAGATTGCTTCTAAATCATCAACTGAGTATTCTAAAGGTTGTTCTAAACCTTCAACTTTGACTTGCATTGAAATATCTAACATATTCAAGCCTACCACTGTACCTTGACCATCAGGTGTATCAATTTTTGTTCCCACATCAGGTAATTGTTCTCTGGCAGCTTCATATTGATCATTTTCATATTTTAAGCAGCACATTAAACGACCGCAAGCGCCTGAAATTTTTGTAGGATTTAATGATAAGTTCTGATCTTTTGCCATTTTAATCGATACAGGTTCAAAGTCACCTAAGAACGTTGAACAACATAGCGAACGGCCGCAAGGACCGATACCACCAAGTAATTTAGCCTCATCGCGCACGCCGATTTGACGTAATTCAATACGTGTTCTTAACTTTGCAGCTAAAATCTTTACCAACTTTCTAAAGTCGATGCGATCATCTGCAGTGAAGTTGAAAATCACTTTTGATTTATCTAATGTATACTCACAATTGACTAAACGCATTTCTAAACCTAATTCTTCTACAGATGCTTTACAGAAATTCATTGCAGCATCTGCATCTTCTTCGTTACATGCACATTGTTCTAAATCATTGTCAGTTGCGACACGAATGATTTGTTTTAACGGTAATGTAACATCTTCCTCATCTACCGTTAGTGAAGCATCTTTGACATCACCGACTTCTACACCACGTTTAGACTCTACAACAACTCTGTCACCACAACAAAGTTCAGCATCTTCAACCGGTGCATAATACTCAAGCTTACCAGCTTTTTGGAATTGTACGCCAATCACTTGAAGCATTTAGCCCACCCCCTTAATTACGATTTGTTCAAATACGAGTGTTGGATTCACATTTTGTGTTAACTTCTTATGTGCCTCCGTTATATGATCATACATATGTGTTAATTGGTCATATGTTAAACGTTGTGCATATTGTTTAATATCTGTTTCTAATTCAGAGAATACCAAGTATCCTGAAATGTCTGCTTTTTCATGCATAATATCTTGGAAGAATGCATTCACGACTGACAATGTCAGTTGCTGCAGCTTTTTATTTTTAGCTGCTTTCATTAAATCGACCAAAGCAATTAAAGCCATTGCACGATTCGTCAGCAGTAATTGGCACCAATTGATAATATTTTTGCGTAAATTTGCTAAATCATATTCCTCATTCAGCGCACGAGCTTCTTCGATTTGTGAGGTATAAGTACTCAACATTTCAGCAATCGGTTTAGATATCTCTTGTTCTTTCAGACGTTCCACGAGTTGTGCTTGTGACATCGGTTTAAAATAAACATGCTGACAACGCGAATGGATTGTACTGAGAATTTGTTCTGGTTTCGTCGACAGCAATATCGCAATCGTATTTTCTGGCGGTTCTTCTAAGAACTTTAAAATACTATTCTCACCTTGAACAGTAAGTTTCTCAAAGCCATTAATAATATAGACTTTGTGACTGCCTTCAACGGGTAATTGATTCATCACATGAACTAACGCTTCAATCTTTTCTTTCTTCAGATTTGCCTCATCTGTTGTGACATATCTGAAATCAGGATGATTGAAACCGTCAACTTTCGCTTGGCATATTTCATTGTCATTGCATAGTATCAACTTCGCAAAAGCCATAGCCGTTTGCTGCATCGTTTGTGCATCATCGCCTTCAAATAAATAGGCATGCGAAAGCTTTCCAGATTGATACGCATTCGTCAATCTTGATAATTCATCCATTCAATTTGTCACCTTTCCATAATGAAAAAGGGCAGGAACTCATGAGTTTAATCATTGATTGTCTCTTTACAATCTCGATTACACGCTCGTCCCGACCCCCACTATTTATAGACTGTTATTTATGTCGAATCATAGATTCATGTCATGTTTATCATTAAAATCTGTGGAACGCATCAACAGGCATTACGAATACTGTCGCGCCGCCGACTTCTACTTCAACTGGATATGGAATGTAAGAGTCTGCACTGCCGCCCATTGGCGTAATTGGTGATACAAGTTGTTCTCTGTTTCCACATGTTTTATTGATAACATTTAGTAAATCATCTACTTTGTCATCATCAACACCGCATAGGAATGTTGTATTTCCTGCGCGTAGGAATCCACCTGTTGTCGCGAGTTTAGTAGCTCGGAAATTATTTTTGACGAGTTGGTCAGACAACTCTTGACTATCTTGGTCTTGAACAATTGCAATTACCATTTTCATAACTAACACCTCTTTGTAATATTATAGCATATTGTGATGGTAGAGCCTGTTTAAAACTAAATAGAAATAACTAAAATGATGTCTGATTTCTTGATGTTTTCTATTAATATTTTACCTTCATCTTTTAGGTCTGCTGTAATTAAAGTTTAACAAATTATACTACGTGAACCCGCACGCTTGCAACAACTTCCAAAGCAATCATCTAAAGCTTATGCTTGGTTAGACAAATGTTGGACAATTGCTTGATAAGCAGCATCAACAACCGCCTCAATAGATTGATTTGCATCAATGACCGCAAAACGCTCTGGTTCTTGTTCGATTAATTGATGATACCCTTCAATAACCCGTTGATGAAATGCGATACTCTCATGATCCAAACGATTCATGTCTCGCGCATTACTTTGAATCCGTGCTCTTCCCGTTTCAGCCGTAATGTCTAGATACACTGTTAAATCCGGATACAAACCATTAATCGCAAATTCATTAATTGCTCTGACTTCCTCTACACCAATACCTCTCGCATAACCTTGGTAAGCAAGCGAACTATCGATATAGCGGTCACACAATACTACTCTTCCCGCTTTTAGCGCTGGTAAGACTTTTTCTACTAAATGTTCTCTGCGTGATGCCGCAAATAATAAGGCTTCGGTACGCTCATCAACAGCTTCGCCTTCTAATAAAATTTCTCGAATTTGTTCTGCAGCGGGTACCCCGCCAGGTTCTCTCGTTGTTAAGACTTCAAATTGTGCTTGTAAACGTTCAGAAACTTGGTTTAAAACCGTTGTTTTACCGGAACCTTCTGGTCCTTCAAATGTGATAAATGCTGACATGTTATTCATCCTTAATATTTATAGTTCTATGCTTTATACCTTCTACTCTAATTCCTTGTGCTACCCAGTCTTCCATAATATCGATCATTTCTTGATGAATGCGTTCACCTTTATAAAACACCGGTATACCTGGAGGATAAGGTACAATATGTTGAGCTAACAATTCACCTGCAGCTTCACTAAAATCGATACGTCTCATTTGGGTTAACGTCACAGGCTGATAATATCCAACGTGTTCAGGCATTTTGGGGATAGTTACTGAAACCTCATTTGTCGTCTTCGGTAACTTTAATGCTTTAATTCGTTCTAATAATGATTCAAATGGGAACCGATCACCTTTATGCCACATCGGCAACACTAACAATACTTGTGTTTCATCTGCGAGTTCTACATAAAGATGTTGTGCTTCTAACCATTGTTGGATGTCATAGCCTGTATACCCTGCGTATGTCAAAGTTATTTTAAGTGGATCATCCATCTCATGAACTTCTAATCCTTTAGCGCTTAATGCATCAAGTAGACGTTGACGTTGTGTGAAAAAATAAGTGCTTTCATATGTTTTATAAAATTGATGTGCACGCTCTAAGCCTGCCATTAATAAATACGAAGGACTTGATGATTGAAAGTAAGTTAAATACTCCATC
This sequence comes from Staphylococcus sp. HMSC055C03, assembly GCF_001809385.1. Taxonomy (NCBI): domain Bacteria; kingdom Bacillati; phylum Bacillota; class Bacilli; order Caryophanales; family Staphylococcaceae; genus Staphylococcus; species Staphylococcus sp. HMSC055C03. The sequence goes on along the minus strand of NZ_KV797510.1, from coordinate 841 downwards.
ACTTGTTCACGATAAGGCGCATTTTTATGTATAAAGATTACAGAGCTCATAGTCAAAGCAGGTAAACTTTTATGATAAGACTGTACGACGTAATCTGCCCCAAAAGAAAGTGCAGAGTTAGGGAAACCATTTAATCCAAAATGCGCACCATGCGCTTCATCTACTAACACAGGTGTACCCTTCGCGTGCTGTTCTTTAATAAATGAAGCAATATCGAATAACTCACCGTAATAGTTAGGATATGTCACAATCGCTAGACTATTTGTACTTTCTTTTTGGTCTATGCGTGGCGCTACATATTGATGGGTTGTATCACTGATAGTCATCGGTAAAATTTCTGCATCTTTTTGAGCTAAATCTAAACCATGAAAGACTGATTTATGTACATTACGACTCATCACAATCGGTGCTTCTTGTTTTGCGGTTGCTTGAATCACTGATAAAAGACCTGAAGTTGTGCCATTTACTAAATAAAAGGCATCATAATCTGGATGCTTATCTAAGGTATGCATGCTTTCTTTTAATATGCCTTCAGGATGATGCAAGTCATCAAAATCAGTAATCTCAGTAATATCCATGGCTAAATCCATCTCATGTAATGTGCCGATTGTCATGTTTTTATGGCCAGGTACATGAAAAGAAATAGGTTGTTGTTTTAGAAAAGATTTAAGCTGATGATTTAATGGCAAATTCATTTTTCCACTACCTTCAATTTGGTAATTAACTCTTATTTTAACATATTTGAATCTAGTTCAACGATGAGAAATGAAAGAATTCTTCTCATTTCATTATCAAAAATTAAAAAATGGCATAAAAAAAGAGACCCTTTACAGGATCTCGT
>NZ_KV797509.1:0-286 GCF_001809385.1 Staphylococcus sp. HMSC055C03 | reverse complement strand
TGATTACTGGTGCTTCTGGAACTACTGTATCTTTCACAGTTTGTGCCGCTTCTGGTGATTTATTACCTGCCACGTCTGAAGCTTCTGCTTTGATTACTGCGTCATGTGCTAGTGGTGTTTCTAATGTAGTTGTCCAAACACCTTTGTCATCTACTTTAACATCTTTAGTAGTGCCATCTGGCAACGTTAAAGTCACCGTACTCAATGGCTCGCTTGTTCCATCCACTACTTTAGTTCCTGCTTCGATTGTGTTGATTACTGGTGCTTCTGGAACTACTGTATCTTT
>NZ_KV797508.1:21557-45012 GCF_001809385.1 Staphylococcus sp. HMSC055C03 | reverse complement strand
AAATTGACTCAGGATTTCATGAAAACATGGGGATAAATATTAAGAATGATACAGATTTACATTCAACAAGTGCAGATGTTCGTGTCACTGAAAACGGTATGGAAAATGACATTTTAAACATAAAAGGTGAAACAATAGCAAAAGATAAAGAAGGCGAGTATTTAGCCGATGTATACAAAATCAATAAAGGTGATAGATTGGCGCAGCTGGTCATTGTACCTATCTGGACACCAGAGTTAGAAGAGGTCGCTGAATTTGATATACAAAGCACACGTGGTACAAACGGGTTCGGAAGCACAGGATATTAATCAGCTTGGCGGTTCGTCCGCCTTGCTTTTAGGAGGTAGAAGATGAATAAAATAAAATTAATAACGTGCAGTAATAATATCTATTTCGCATATACGCATAAGTCATTCGATGAGTATGCTGAAAATATTTTAAATACCATCGGATATGTGCATGTTGAAAATTTAATTAAAAAGAAGTGTTGGGTTAAAACAGAATACATCGAATCGTTAATTTTGGAGGAAGACAATGATTAAAACTATATTTAAAATTATCTTAACGCTTACACTATACGAAGCAGCTAAATACACCACTGAACAATATATGATTTACCGCACACAGAATGATGATGTGGAAGCACCTGCAGACTTCGACATAAACGATCACATACATCTTATTAATTTAAAAGCAGAGGTGAGTGATTGATGTGGATAGCACTAACCATTCTCTTCGCTCTCCTCTCTCTTGTGCTTTATATGGCGAATAGAGAGTTGTATGAAGAGTTGAAGTTGAGGGATAATATAATAGAAAAATTGATTGAAAGGAATGGAAGAAAATGAATAAGAGAGATTATTACTTAAAGTTAATTAAACAAGTAGAGAAACATATAGAGTTCCGCGAAGAAGAAGTGCATGATATTGAGGAAAGTATTAAAAGAGAGAGTCAGCATTTGAATGATTTAGAAGAAGAACTAAATACACTTGAAGCAATTAAAGAAGATATGTTCAATAAACTATTATAATTAAAGGTTATCACGATAAGAATAATCGATAACTAAATGTTATAATAGGTGTATACATTATTTATCAATGGAGGTTATGCATGTATACTCGTGATGAAGTGAGAGAAATGATTCATAGTTATAAGTGGATGCAAAATATCGTAGAGTCTCAAATCTATGATAACGATAGCACATCAATTGCACAATATGGTATCGAAGCAGCAATGCCTAAAGGCAAAGGTGGTACGGGAGATAAAGTGTTCGTTAAGGTGATGAATCGTAATAGGCAGCACAGACGCAATATAAAGTTAGTAGAAAAGATATCTTTCATTGATAAATATGAAGACTGTATTATAGACGAAAGAAACTATCATATGCTCCAGATGTTGAAGTTGCGTATGAAGCATAAGACTATAAAAGATATCTTAGAAATAAATAGCGATTCAAAATTTTATGGCTGTATGAATGAAATTATAAATGTATATATGGATGCACAACGTGGATATTATGATTGAGAAGTGAATCGAGGATATCGAGGACATCGAGGAGAAAGAAGTGTATGTGCATTCAATGGATTAGGTTTATTATAATTGAGTTACAACAATATTATCAATTTGCAAAGACGCGCGCGATCAATACTATATTATAACTGAGGCACATCACTAACGTGGTGTGTCTCTTTTATTATGAGGTGAACAATGGAACTTAATAAGTATCAGTCTCTAAAGAAACCTAAAGAGAAACAGCATCATATACTGCATCTGATGACAACAGTAGGTAACATTGCTGATGTATATAACAATAATATTGAAAATATAGGTAATGAAGAACTTACAGTTATGTTAGGAGAAGTGTTAGAAGATTTAACAGCGTTAGCTACATTGAATAACATAACGCTAGATACAGTCGCTGGTATCAATATAAATAGTTATCAACCTAACATGCATAACCTAATTGATGTAGGAGATACTGTTACGTATGAGAAAGAAAGATATATTGTACATGATGTTATTGGTAATCAATTGTTGATTGCTAACAGAGATAAAGACTTAGTAATTGATATTAATTCATTAAGAAGGTGAAAGCAATTGGGATAATGCGTAGATGTAGTCACCCAACATGTAATACGTTGATAAGCCACAATGAAACATATTGCAACAAGCATAAGACTTATATTAATGGTAAATACAATGATTTGAGACAAAGAAATGACCCAGAATACTTAAGGTTTTATAAATCAAAACAATGGCAGAACATGAGGGAACTTGTGATGATAGATAATCATTACTTGTGTAGACAATGTGGAAGGCAAGCAAATGTTGTTGACCATATCATACCAACTAAAGTAGATTGGTCGAAAAGATTGGAAAAAGAAAATCTTCAACCATTATGCAATGAATGCCACAATAGAAAAACGAAAAGAGAACAAAGTGAAGTCCCCCACAGGAAATAACGGGGTGTAATATTAAACTACTCGAGAACGAGGCAGAGTTTTCTTCTCAAAAAATTCCCTTTATCTAGAAATTTTATTAGGAGGTGCTAAATTTGGCTGGTAGACCTAAAAAATTATTGATGAATTCCAATAAAAATTATACAAAAGAAGAAATTATCGAAAAAGAACGACAAGAAACACAGTTGAGTAAATTCTCCAAAATAGATTCTACACCACCAAGCTTTTTAGATGAAATTGCAAGAGAGGAATACTTACGGATTATCCCTCATATGCAAGAATTACCAATTTCTAACTTAGATAAAGGTCAAATTGCACAATATTGTAGTTTCTATAGTGATTTTGTAAAAGCAAGTTTAATTTTAGAAAAAGAAGAACTAATGATTGAAGACACACGAGGTAATATGAAGATCAATCCCGCTTTCAATGTAAAAGAGAAGGCGGGTATTCGTATGCAGCAAACAGCCAACACATTAGGATTAACTATTGATAGTAGACTGCGAATAGTTGTTCCTGAAGAGGAAGAAGAGGACGACCCATTTGCACAATTTGCGAGTGATGCTCAATGATAGATTTTGTAACACTATACGCTAAGAAAGTTGTTAGTGGAGAAATCTTAGCAAGTAAGAAAAATATAGCAGTGGCTCAAAGACACTTAGATGATTTGAAAAATGCTCCATTAGATTGTTATTTCGATGTTGACCAAGCAAATAAAGCTATTAAATTTATAGAAATGCTTCCTGATCCTAAAACAAATCAACCTATGCCTTTAATGCTATTTCAAAAGTTCATTGTAGGTAGTATATATGGATGGCGTAGACGCGGTGGTTTCAGACGTTTTACGAAAGCTTATATTAGTATGGCAAGAAAACAAGGTAAGTCATTAATTGTCTCAGGTATGTCACTGAATGAATTGTTATTTGGTCAATATCCTAAATATAATCGTCAAATATATGTATCATCTTCAACGTATAAACAAGCACAGACGATTTTTAAAATGGCAAGTCAACAAATTAAATTACTACGTTCTAAAAGTGATTTAATCCGTAAATCTACAGAAGCGCGTAAAACAGACCTTGCGCATATAACATCAGAGAGTGTGTTTGAACCGCTTTCTAATAATCCAGATGCGGTTGATGGTAAAGACCTTACCGTTGCGATTTTAGATGAATTGGCCAGTATGCCGGATGATGAGATGTATTCAAGGTTTAAAACAGGTATGACGCTTCAAAAGAATCCCCTTACTCTCTTAATATCTACAGCAGGTGATAATTTAAATAGTCAAATGTATCAAGAGTATAAATACATCAATAATATTTTATCTGGAGAGGTGAAAGCGGATAATTACTTCGTATATTGTGCAGAAATGGATTCAGAAGATGAGGTAAATGATGAATCTTTATGGATTAAAGCAATGCCTTTGTTGGAATCAGATGAACATAGGGATACAATTCTTCGTAACATTAAAGCGGATATTCAAGATGAGTTAGAAAAAGGGACATCATTCCATAAAATACTAATTAAAAACTTCAATCTTTGGCAAGCTAATAAAGAAGATAGCTTAATAAACATCCGAGAGTGGGAAAATGCGGAAATTGAGAAAGACGTATCAAAAATATATGGAAGCGATGTTTATATTGGGGTTGACCTTTCAAGGTTAGATGATTTAACCAGTGTAGGTTTCCTATTTCCGCAAGAAGATAAAACAATGTTGATTGATAGTCACTCATTTATAGGTTTACGAACTACATTAGAGCAAAAATCAAAAAGAGATAAGATTGACTATCAAAAAGTTATTCATAATGGAGAGGCAGAAACAACCCGTTCACCTTCTGGAATGATTGATTATCGACAAGTTATTGAATTTATTGCAGATATCATAGACAAATACAAACTCAATGTTAAAGCTGTTTGTTATGATCCTTGGAATGCACAATCTTTTATCACTACCCTAGAAACAATGATGATTGATTGGGATTTAATTGAAGTAGGCCAAAACTTTAAACAACTTTCACAGCCCATAAAAGAATTCAGAATGTGGATAGCTGAAAGGCGATTAAAACATTTTGGTAATGACTTGCTAACAATAGCAGTGAATAACGCAGTATTAGCTTTTGATTACGAAGATAATGTGAAAATTGATAAACGTATCAACAGACAAAAAATTGACCCTATTATTTCAATAATCACAGCATTTAGTGAAGCACGTATGCATGAATTTGAGATTGATTGGTCATCTATTTATGAAAGTGCTGAATTTGGTTTCTAGGTGGTGAGTAAATGAATTTTAATAAGATATATAAATTTTTAAAATTGCTAATTGTTAATATCGTCAGTATCTTATTTTTAATAGGTTTAACTGTGGTTAATATTGCAATGTATATCGGCTTTGGTTTAGTTTTCGGATTAATTGCTACAGGTTTAACTTTGATTCTGATTGCGTTAATTATCGATCATGAGTCTAAAGAAAGGGGGTAAATAAGTGGGTATTTTCTATAAAACAGAAAAACGAGATTTACAGTACAACGAAGAAGACTTGCAAATGATGGTTAGTACATTGCCAGGATTTCAAGGGAGTAATATTCGTGAATATGCGTCTGTTGATGCTATTAAACACAGCGATGTATTTACTGCTGTCACAATGATTGCATCTGATTTGGCTCGTATGCCCATCAGGCTAATGGAAAACAGAGAAATAGATTATAATAATCGTATTACTCACTTGTTGAATACAAGACCAAATGCAGTCTATAACGGCTATATCTTTAAATTAGTTGTGTTTATTAATGCACTATTAACATCTCATGGTTATGTAGAAATTATCAGAGATAAATTGGGGTTACCAGAAGCGTTAGTTTTTAGAAAAACATCAGAAGTTCAATTGAAAGTATCAGATGGTGGTTATTATTATTATAAATTTAGAACAATCACTGAAAATGGAAAGATGATTGAACGAAAAATTAAATTTGATGATATGTTAGATATAAAATTTTACTCATTAGATGGTATTAATGGTTTATCTTTATTAGATACACTCAACAAAATCATTGATGCAGATAATAATGGTAAAGATTTTCTTAATAATTTCCTGAGAAATGGTACACATGCAGGCGGTATTCTTAAAATGAAAGGTGTATTAAATGATAAGAAAGCAAGAAATCGAGCAAGGGAAGAATTCCATAGAGCTTTCAGTGGTACTAAACAGGCAGGTAAGGTTGTTGTTCTAGATGAATCAATGACATTCGATCAACTTGAGGTAGATACAGAGGTTTTGAAACTTATTAGAGAAAATAAGTCGTCTACTCGAGAGATTGCCGGAGTATTTGGGATACCCCTTCATAAATTTGGTGTAGAAACAACTAATATGAGTATCACAGATGCTAATTTAGACTATTTATCTACATTAAAACCTTATACAACATGTGTATGTGCAGAATTAAACTTTAAGTTTAATGATGAAATCACAGATGATTTTAAAGAGTTTATCTTTGACACTACTGAAATTCGTGTGGTAGATGAAAAAACACAAGCAGAAATAGATAAAATCAACTTGGATAGTGGAAAAACAAATATTGATGAAATTAGAAAGCGTGATGGCTTACCACCTATTCCTGGTGGACACGGCAGTATTCATCGTGTTGACTTAAACCATGTGAATATCAGTCTGGTAGATGAGTACCAAATGAATAAATCGAAAGGTACAGACAACAAACTGAAAGGTGGTGAACAAAATGAATAAAGAAATCAGAGTAGGCGTTGTTGATGAGGTAAGGACTAGTGATGACCAAAAAATGATTATTGAAGGTTATGCGTTAAAGTTTGATACATGGTCAGAAGATTTAGGTGGTTTCAAAGAAACAATCTCTAAAGAAGCATTAAGAAACACAGACTTATCTGATGTACGTTGTTTAGTCGACCATCAACCATCGCAAATCATTGGAAGAACAAGTGCTGGTACCTTAGCACTTCGAGTAGATGATGTTGGATTAAAATATCGTTGTGAGTTACCTAATACAACATTCGCACGTGATTTATACGAAAATATGCGCCTTGGTAACATAAATCAATGTTCATTTGGTTTTATGTTAGATAAGAAAGGTGATGAACTGCGTTATGATGAGCAAGAAGGTATTTATAAACGTACTTTAAAAAGCATCAGTCAATTAACTGATGTATCGGTGGTTACTTATCCAGCCTATAAAGATACTGATGTTAAACCAGCAATTAGAAGTATAGAGAATTTTGAACGAGAAAAACGCAAGTTCAAACTTAGAAACAAAATTAATGAATATGCTAATCAAAAATAATATTCGGTGAAGTTGAACACCATAAAAAATACAACCTAGGACATGTCTATAAGATGATGTCTTTTTTTAATATTAAAAATTGGAGGTTCTATAATGAATAAAAAACAAAAACTACAAGCATCGATTAAAGATGCACAACGTCAAATTGACCTAAAAGTAAAAATCGCTACGCGTGCGTTAGATAATGATGAGTTGGAGAAAGCAGAACAACTTGAACAGGAAATTGCAGAATTACGCAAAAAAGTTCAAGAAAAAGAAGAAGAATTATCTAAAATTAAAGAAGATGATGATAATAAAAGTAACGAAGGAAATACAGAACCAAGTCAAACTGAAGGTAATGTGAATGTACGTTCAATGGGTAAATATGGTAATGTTTTCGATTTAGCTATTCCTGGGCAACAAACACAAGTAACTTCACAAGAAGTTAGGGATTTCCAAAATTATCTTGAAACTCGAGATGACATTCAAGGTGGATCATTAAAAACAGATTCTGGTTTCGTTGTCATTCCAGAAGAAATTGTGACTGATATTTTAAAACTTAAAGAAGTTGAATTTAACTTAGATAAATATGTAACAGTTAAGAAAGTTAATAATGGTTCTGGAAAATATCCAGTTGTACGACAATCAGAAGTTGCAGCGTTACCAGAAGTTGAAGAACTTGCTGAAAATCCTGAGTTAGCAGTTAAGCCATTCTTCCAACTGGCATATGACATCAAAACACGCCGTGGTTATTTCCGAATTTCACGTGAAGCAATTGAAGATGCGAAAGTCAATGTGCTACAAGAATTAAAATTATGGATGGCTCGTACGATTGCGGCAACACGAAACCAAGCTATTATTGATGTAATCCAGAATGGAGGACCAGGAGAAAATGGAGACAGTACAAAATTACGTTCTGTTGAGGCTGCAAGTATCGATGGCTTAAAAGATGCAATTAATTTAAATGTGAAACCTAACTATGAACATAATGTGGCGATTGTATCACAAACATTGTTTGCTAAGTTAGACAAGTTGAAAGACAAAAATGGTAATTACTTAATTCAACCGGATGTTAAAGAGAAAACACAACAACGTTTGTTAGGTGCTAAAGTAGAGATTTTACCTGATGAAATGTTAGGAGATTCTGGAGCGGAAACGTTAATTATTGGTAACTTAAAAGATGCTATTGTGTTATTTGATCGTTCACAGTACCAAGCTCAATGGACAGACTATATGCACTTCGGTGAGTGCTTGATGGTTGCTGTTCGTCAAGATTGCCGTATCTTAGATTATAAAGCAGCAGTGGTTGTTCACTTTAAAGATGAAGCAACTGAAGAAGTACAAACTTTATAAGGAGGAATAGAACATGGCTAAATATAAAGTGAATCAAGCATATATTGATAAAGAATTAAAACGTACCTTGCAAAAGGGTGAAGAAGTAGAAATGACTGTGAAACGTGCAAATGAAGTTAACAAAAATGGCAAACCTAAAAATGGTATATTAACTAGAATTGATGACTAGAGGTGAAGTGTGGTGGACTTAACACTTTTAAAAAAGCATTGTAAAATCGACCACAATTCTGAAGATGACTTGCTAGAAGAATACTACACTTGGGCGAAATACGATATAGCTGATGCAGTTACAGATGATATAGAGTGGTTGGAGGAACAACCGTTGTTTAGAGCGGCTGTATATCCTTTGACCGCTTATTATTTTGAAAATCGTATTGCTTTTGAAGAACGAGATTTGAATTATGCGCCACATATGGTTCTAAGTGTAGTTCATAAGTTGAGGGATGCATATGAAATTCAATTCAAATAGATTAAACGAGCGGGTTACTTTTTGTGAAGACATAAGTAAATCTATTAACGGCTTACCACAAAAACCTGTCCCACAAGAATTATATAGTTGTTATGCAGCCATTCAAGACGCGAGAGAATCAGACACACAAACAAGTATCAGTACAGGATCTAAATTTATTAAAACTATTATCATTAGAGATCCTCGTGGTGAATATAAGCCAAATAACAAGCACTATGTGTTACATGAAGGTGAAAGGTATGACATTATTTATGTAAAGAAGGATTATCAAGATAAAGCTTTCATTCGAGTATATTGTGAGGTTATTTTATAATGCCTGCTAAAATTGAAAAAAATGACATTGAGCAAGGTCTTGTTAGAAAGCAGCTTGAATTTAATGCTAAGCAAAATCAAGTGTTAAGAGAAGCAGCTCAAGCGTTAGTACCTGAATTAGCTAGAACCACTCCCGTCAGCGATAGAAAAAAACATGCAAAGAGTCACGTAACTATTTCTAATGTAAGGACTGATAAAAACAGTTATGAAAAGTACATTGTTGTAGGTTACGAAAAAGGTTATTCACATCGTATACACGCAACAGAGTTTGGAACCATGTATCAACGTCCGCAATTATGGATTACTAAGACAGAGAAAAACAATAGACAACTCGTTTATCGAAAGATGTTAAGTGCCATGAAGAAGGTGATTAAATGAGTATAACCGAATTAATCTATAATGAAATCATTAAAGATGAGCGGATTACTATAAAAGATAATGTTTTTAGGTATGTAGTACCTCAAAACTTTCATACACAGACTAGTAAACCAATTGTTAGGATATTTCCTTTGCCTTTTAATCCTGAAGAATATGCTGACAATGAAGAAATGACTAGAGAATACGATGTTCAAGTAGATATTTGGTGGTCTGAAAATGAGCCAAGCGAGCAAGCTGAACGAATTGCAAAAAGATTAAAGGAATTAGATTTTAAATCATATTATAGAGAACCCTTGTACGAAGTAGAAACAATGACGTTTCGTGAAATAATTCGTGCAAATGGTTCTCTTTTTATTTAGGAGGAATTTTTATGGAAAAATTAAAGTTAAATTTACAGCATTTTGCAGAAAAGGATACAGGAGTTTCCGGTATTGCAATTGGTGTTACAAATTTCTATTGGGCGCCTATTGTTAAAGATACAAGTGAAAACTGGGAAGTAAAACCAGGTTCTCGTACACGTTTCTTGAAAGAAATCGAAGTTGACCGACCACAAGAAGTGGAAGAAGAATATGGAGATAATATGGTTGCAGCAACTGCTGTTTCTAACGGTAAATTATCAGTTAAAACAACTTTCGTTTCCATCCCTGCAGATCAAAAAGCTTTCTTATCCGGTGCTAAAAAAGGTGACGGAGGATATAAATACGGAGCGAATGATATTCCACCAGATGTAGCGGTAGTATTCGAGCGTACAAACCATGATGGCTCATCTGAATGGGTGGGACTATTTAAAGGTAAATTTACGCGTCCATCATTATCAGGACAATCAAAACAAGATAAGGTTGAATTCCAAAATGATGAAGTTGAAGGTTCATTTGTAGACCGTTTATATGATGAATCATCGCATGTGACTGGTTATGATGACAAAGGTTCTACAAAAGGTCGCGACTATGTTTTCTTAGAAACATTCGGAAAAACTTATGAAGATTTTATCAACTCATTAGCACCAAGTGAAAGTGAAACAGTTGTTAAGTCAATGAAAGATAGCACATCACCAGAGGACTCAGAAGAATTACAATCACTATAAAACTTTAAGAGGGGAATTCCCCTCTTTTTTTAATGAAAAATTTAAAATCAGAAAGAAGGAATATAATTATGACAAGAGCATCAATTGAACTTATTACAGGATATACAAAAACAGGTAAACCACAGACTAAAAAATACTTAGCAAAGCCGATGATGTCACTTTTTGACACAATTCAAGGTTCAAAGTTATCTACAAAACTAACAAAAACGTTTAAACAACCGGATTTTGAAGATTTAACACAAGAGGAATTTGACAAGTTGAGTGAAACAGAACAAAAAGAATATCAAGCTAAAGTTGAAGAGTATCAAGAATTGGTTTCAGAACAATTTGAAGTTTTAGATGAAGTTACAGCATTTGTAGCAGAAGGATTTGATAACCAATTCACATCAGAGGAGTTGCAAAAAGGTATTCCAGCAGGCGCTGAAGGTCTTAGTACTTTAGTTACTGTTTTAGAAACACTTATTTCAGGAGATTTAGACGATACAAAAAAGTTCGTGACAGAGAAGAAGAAATAAACCCTGAAGATTTAACTCCTGAAGGCAGATATAACAACTATATGAAGCTTGCAAAAAAGTTGATTGAAGATGGTATGGATGCTGAAAAAGTAGCAAATATGCCTATTCATTTCTTTTTAGAAATTGTAAGCAGCAAAGTGGAAAGCAAGAAAAAAGCAAAAAGCTTTGCAGATATTTTTTAAAGAAAGGAGGTTAGTGTATGGGGAACCCAATAGGTAATATGGTCATAAGAGTTGATTTAGATGGCTCAGGTTTTAATAAAGGAATGGCCGGATTAAATCGACAAATGCGCATGGTATCTCGTGAAATGAGTGCTAATTTATCAAAATTTGGTCGTTATGATCAATCTCTTGAAAAATCTAAAGTTAAAGTAGACGGGTTAACTAAAAAACAGCGTGTACAAGCTCAAAAAGTAAAAGAGTTAAAACAAGAATATGACAAATTATCTAAAGAAACTGGGGAAAATAGCGCAAAAACTCAAGCAGCAGCTGCAAAGTATAATGAAGCATACGCCGAATTAAATAAGTATGAAAGAGAACTGAAAGAAGCAACTGAAGAATTGAGAGCTCTTGAACGACAACAACAAGCAATGAATACTACTATGGGAAAGATAGGTAGTAAGTTCTCTGAAATAGGACCTAAATTCCAAGAAATAGGTCAAAAAATGCAATCTGTAGGACGTAGCATGTCTATGTATGTTACTGCTCCTATTGTTGCAGGTTTTGGTGCTGCTGCTAAAAAGAGTATTGATTTTGATGATTCAATGCGTAAAGTTAAAGCGACATCAGGCGCTACTGGTGGCGAGTTTCAACAATTAAGAGACAAAGCCCTTGAAATGGGAGCTAAAACTAAGTTTAGCGCATCTGAATCAGCAGAAGCATTGAATTATATGGCCTTAAATTGCTAGGGCGGTTATCAAGTAATTGATAGCAAAAAATAGAATGTGAAAACGGTAAAGGTTAAGTTTTGATGGCTAGTTGGGATATATTTTGTTATACTTAATATATAGATACTAGTCGAGGTGACGATATGAAAAGATGTATATCATGTAAAGAAGAAAAAGGTTTTGAGCATTTTTCTAAAAATCGTAATAGTAAAGATGGGTATAAAAATTATTGCAAAAAATGTGCTTCTAAATATAACAAAAGGTATAGAGAAAAACATAAAGAAAAAGTAAACGCTAAAAATTTTAATGAATGGTACCCAAAAACTGACTTTTACGATACAGAAAATGAAAAGAAGATATACGCGTATTTCAAAACGTTATAATCAAAATATACTAATACCGTGCCAAGCTCATCAGAAATGTTGAGAAGGTGTAACGACTAGATAAAGTAACCTAAGTAAAAGACGTCATATGTATGGCGTTTTTTTATATGGAGAAATATCCACGAGCGCATTCCACCCTACGAATCAGAGGGTGAAGATATAGTCTGAGCTATGTGGAAACATATAGAAGTAGAGGATAAAGAGCCTTTACGATAACAACAACTGTAGCAGGTTGGGATACCAAAGATATGTTAGGCGGTATCGATGGTGTTATGCAATTAGCTGCTGCCTCTGGGGAAGATTTAGGACAAGTGAGCGATATCGTTACTGACTCATTAACAGCATTTGGTATGAAAGCTAAAGATAGTGGACGATTTGCAGATGTATTAGCACAGACAAGTTCTAAAGCTAATACCGATGTACGTGGTTTAGGTGAAGCGTTCAAATATGCTGCTCCAGTTGCAGGCGCATTGGGATATACTGTGGAAGATACATCTATAGCTATCGGTTTAATGTCCAATGCTGGGATTAAAGGTGAAAAAGCCGGTACAGCATTACGTACCATGTTTACAAACTTAGCTAAACCAACAAAAGCTATGCAAAACAAGATGGAAGAGTTAGGTATATCTATTACTGATAGTAACGGTAAGATGCTTCCTATGCGTGATGTAATGGATCAGTTGCGTGATAGGTTCAAAAACTTATCAAAAGACCAACAAGCAAGCGCAGCTGCAACTATCTTTGGTAAAGAAGCAATGAGTGGTGCATTGGCTGTTATTAATGCTTCAGATGAGGACTACAAAAAGTTGACTAAGTCTATTGATAATTCAACAGGTGCAGCTAAACGAATGTCGGATGAAATGGAAGGCGGAATTGGTGGTTCAATCCGTCAAATGAAATCCGCTTTAGAATCTTTAGCTATAAGTATCGGAGATGTGTTAGCACCTCACATTAAAAGAGCGGCAGAAACTTTAGGTAATTTAGCGCAAAAGTTGTCAGATTCTCCTGGTTGGGTTAAGACTGCAATAGTAAGTGTTGGTTTATTTGCTGCAGCATTAGGACCAGTTATTCTTGTTACAGGGATGTTTACATCTGCAATAGGTAGCATTATGACTACTTTAGGTCCTGTGATGACAGGCATAGCTAAAGCTGGTGGAGTAATGAATTTCTTAGGAAACAAAGCGCCGTTTGCTGCTAAAGGCTTGACTTTAGTAGGTGGAGCTTTTAAATTCATGCTTGGTCCAGTAGGTTTAGCAATTGCAGCAATAGTAGCAATCGGTACAGCATTTGTAATTGCTTATAAAAAATCTGAAACATTCAGAAATATAGTTCACTCTGTAATAGATCCAGTGATGAATGGCCTAAAAAAGATGTGGGATGTTGCTAACCAAATATTTAATGCTTTAGGAAGTTTATTATCTGGTAAAACATTACCAACAGTGGATTTATTATCCAAGATTATGCCTAAAGAAACTGCTAGAAAAGTGACCGTTACTTTAATGCAAATTAGACAAGTATTTATAGACGCTTTTAAAGGTATTTGGTCATATATACAAGAAATAGGTAAGAAGTTATCTGATTTTTGGAAGGAAAATGGAGATACTATCATCCAAGCATTAGCCAATATTTGGAGTGTCATATCGACTGTCTTTATAGAGATTAAGAACTTTTTATGGCCTATTTTACAAGAGTTAGGCGGTCTTGTTCAAACTATATTTATGAATGTTATAGTTCCAATTATCAAAATAGCAATGGGAATTATATGGAATGTAATGAAGTTTTTATGGCCACTAATCAAGATATTAATCGTTGATACTTGGAATAATATCAAAAATATTATCAATGGAGCTTTGGATATCATTTTAGGTATTGTTAAGATATTCAGCGGACTATTTACTGGCCAATGGAAGCAAGTTTGGAATGGTGTTAAACAAGTATTCAGTGGTGCATTAACGCTTATATGGAACCTTATTCAACTTTGGTTCATCGGTAAAATACTTAAAGTAGTTAAGATATTCAGCGGACTTTTCAAAGGTGTTATAAGTTCTGCTTTTAAACATATCAGAAGTGTAATAAGTACAGTCCTGAAGTTTATTTGGTCTATTATCAGTACGATTTTCAAACGGATATTAAGTATCACTAAAACAATTTTTGGTGCTGTGGCAAAATTCATTAAGTATATATGGAATGGTATAAAAAATGCCGTCGTCGGAGCAGTTAAATTTATTTATAACGGAGTTAAACGTTACTTTACCGCATTAAAAAATACTGTGAACAAAATATTTACTGCTGTAAAAAGTTTTATCGTCAAAACATGGTCAAATATTAAGAACACAGTTGTAAAATACGCTAAAAGCTTATGGTCCGGCGTACGTAATACATTTAATGCTTTATCTAAAGGTGTTCGTAATATTTTTAGTCGCTTACGCAGATGGTTATCAGATACTTGGAGAAATATCAAGAACACAGTAACTAGATACGCCTCACAGTTATGGGCATCAGTCAAGAAGACTTTTAATAATTTATACAATGGTACTCGTAACATAACTAACAATGTTAAGAGGAAAGTTACAGGCATCTGACAAGGAATAAAGAAATCTGTAACTGGTATTGCTAGTGCGTTATGGTCATCAGTTAAGAAGACTTTTACAAATATGCGTGATGGATTATCTAACATCATTGGTAAAATTAAAGATCATATCGGTGGAATGGTAAGTGCTATCAAAAAAGGTTTGAATGGTCTTATCAAGGGCTTAAACTGGGTAGGTTCTAAGTTGAGCTTGCCTAAAATACCTAAATTATCAACTGGTACACAAAGAATTAATCGCCACATCAGAACAACATCTGATGGTCGATTAAAAGATGGCACTATGGCAGTCGTTGGAGATAAAGGACCAGGCAATGGAAGAGGTATTGATGGCAGACGCGAATTAATTCAATATCCAAATGGACGCACTGCGTTAACACCTGCCAAAGATACAACAACCTTCTTGCCTAGAGGTTCAAGAGTTATCAGCGGCAGTATGCGTCAAAAATATGAAGAAGCTGAAGGTGCAGGTATGATGCCTCGCTTCAGCATGGGTACATTACCAAGATTGAGTATAGGTACATGGTTCGGTAATGCCAAAGATTGGGTCGGCGATAAGCTTAAAGGTGCCGGTAAAGCTGTTGGCAATAGTGCAAAATGGTTATCCGACAAAATCGGGGACGTTATGGACTACATGGATAATCCAGGTAAACTACTTAACAAAGTACTTTCCATGATGGGTGTCGACTTTAGTTCTCTCACAAAAGGTATGGGTATAGTTGGAGATATTACACGTGCTGCATGGAAAAAAATTAAAAAAGGCGCACTAGATTGGATTAAAGGTGGATTTGAGGCTCAAGCAGGAGATGGATCTGTGTTTGAAGGATATGGAATTCTACAAAAATATTCTGCTCCGCCATATCCGCCGAATCCTAATTACCCTTTCAATGGCGGAGTCCATCACGGTGTCGATTATGACATGCCTGTTGGTACGCCTGTGCGTACACCGATGGCTGGTCGAGTTAGAAGTTGGTACGATAACTACGGCGGCGGTAATGCTATCACTGTTTCAAAAGGTAAAACATTTTTATGGTTCATGCATCTTAGTAAGCAACTTAAGAAGACAGGAGAACAAGTTAAAGCAGGACAACTTATTGGTAAATCAGGTAACACGGGTTCAATGACTAATTATCGACATCTTCACTTCCAAGTCAATCAGGGCGGAGAATCCAACAGTAACTCTGTAGAACCGCTTAGCTGGTTAAAGAAAAATGGTAAAGGTATCGGCGGTAAATCAGGAAAATGGAATGGCAATATTCGACAAGCATTAAAATTAGCCGGTTTGCCTACATCTCAAGCATACGTAAATGCGTGGGCGAGACAGATTCAAACGGAATCAGGTGGAAATGCTAAGGCTATCGGTGGTACTGATGGTTTAGCGGACGGTCGTGCAATGGGGCTTGTGCAAGTTAAACCTGGTACATTTAATGCTTTTAAATTACCAGGACATGGTAATATCATGAATGGTCTAGATAACTTAATTGCTGGTATGCGTTATGCAAAAGCTAGATATGGAGGTAGTATATTATCAGTAATAGGTCGTGGACATGGGTATGCGACAGGTGGACTCGTCCACAATGGCTTATATCATTTAGGCGAAGAAGGGTACCCTGAATGGATAATACCTACTGACCCAAAACGAGCAGATGATGCAGCTAAATTACTTGCATTGGCTAGTAAGGATATTAGTAAAAACAAACGTCCTAGCCAATTGAAAAGTGTCAATAACCTTTCTGATGATGGTCATACAGTGAGTGTCTTAGAGCAGAAAATGGATAAAGTAATTGGTTTACTTGCTAGATTGGTTAGTGCTGGTGACACAATTGCAGATAAGGATTATGAACCAGTAATTGATAAATACGCACATAAACAACAAGTTTTTGACGCAATAGATGATTATAATAGACAAAAACAAAGACATAGAAGGTTTAATCCTGGAGGAGTTTAAAATGCTAGATACAATAAAAGTTAATAATAAAACAATTCCATGGTTAGTAGTAGAAAGAGGGTTTAAAATACCCTCTTTTAATTTTGAAATAGAAACTGAAGATGTACCGGGAAGAAAAGGTTCAGTTTTTAAAAAGAGAGAGGTGAAAGGTTATGAATTTGACTTACCTTTAATAGTAAGTAACGAACATCTCTCACACGGTGGAATGAAAAAACACGATGATATTTTAAATGAGATAGTACGTTTCTTTGATTATGATTATGAAGTTCCATTACAATTCATGACACAAGATTGGTACTGGAATGCTTTTTTTGAAGGTCCTGTAGAAATTGATAAGACACCTAGAGGAGTATTGTCATTTGTTATAAAGGTTGTTTTGGTAGACCCATACAAGTATGCAGCAACCGGCAACTACAACACTGCTATATCAGACCAAGTGTCTATTGTGAATAGCGGTACAGCTGATACACCCGTCACAATAGAAGCGAGGGCATTAAAAAATGCTAACTTCTTCCAAATTGCCAAAGGCGATGAGGACTATTTTATGATTGGTGACGATGATGTAGATAAACCACTCAATGACTATTCACCACTCATTTTAGGTGATGAATTGCGCGTGTTTAAAGGCTGGAATAAACAAGATGCCAAAGACTTCACTGATAACCATACAGGCGGTGACGTTGGTGGTGCTTTCAGTCAATCTTCAAGCAAGGAGTCATTCTACCTAAACACAGAAAGCGTAACGGGTAGTGGTTGGCAGGGCGCTATGTATAAACGTAGCTTTGTCAATTATGCGAGCGCTCAAGACTTTTCAACGACTGTTAAGTTTGGCCTAAACCAACGTCGTAAAGGCGCAGTACACTTCGCACAGTACCTCTACGATACAGACGGACGAGTGATCGCTTCAATTGGTTACAGTAATCCTAACGCCAACTCAAACACAGGACGTATCATTGTTACACTGTTTAACCAAAATGGCGACCAAGTTAAGATATACGACTATAAAAACAATCCTAGTTTATACAACATGGATGAGTTTGTGGTCTATATTAAGTTGGAACGTCGTAGCAATCAATTTAAAATAAAAACCTGGAAATATAGAGAGATTCCTTATCCGTTAAGAAAAATCGCGTTTGATCAGCATGAAAAAATTTATATGGATAGCGGTAAATTCTACACACGACCTATTGCTTCGTTATCTTTATATTCTGCTAAGAATGGTAATAATCCAGTCATGCCGCTATATATTTTCGGTACTTATACGAGAGAGCTATTGCCTAAACCTAAAGGGGCAAGAGATATGATTATCAAAAAAGGCGATGAAATTTTGATTGATATGCGTAATCATAATGTATTAGTAAATGAAGAGCCTTTTTTATCTGAAAAAACTTTTGGTTCTAACTATTTCAATGTAGAAAAAGGGCATACAGAATTAATTATCTCACCGTTAAATACATTTGATACAACGGTTCGTTGGCAAGATAGATATTTATAGAAAGGAGGTTGCAATTTGCTGCATATTTTAGACTATGAAGATAAAATTATAGACTTTATTTCCGAAGATGACGCATCAATTATTAACGCAAAACATAACCGTGATATTAATAATCGCTCAGAAACGTTTGACTTTACAATACTGTCAGAACGAGCTATAAATATGCAAAAGAATTATAGAGTCATTATTCAAGATAGCACTGGTCAGTATAGAGAATTTATTATCGAACATATTTCACAAGATATGGATGGATATACTGAAATAGAAACAACAGCTTCATATTTAGAAGATATAACCGGTGCGCCTCCTTATGCACCAGGGAGCTTTGAGAAAAAGACAACCACAGAAGCCTTATATGATGTATTGAAAGATACGGGATGGCAAGTGTCAGAAGCTACTGAATATGGGGGTATACGTACGACATCATGGACTGGTTTTCATACACGTTACGATATACTGGTGCAATTGTGTACGACTTACGATATGATAGTTGATTTTTATATCGAGTTAGGTAGTAATACAGTTGATGGTCGCTACGTTGTGCTGCGTAAGCGAAATCCTATATTTCAAGGTAAAGAAATAGTTAAAGGTAAAGACTTAACTGGTTTAAAGCGAATTGTTGATATGAGCGAAGTTAATACCGCATTATTATGTGTGGGTCCTGAAAAAGAAGATGGATCACGTATTACTTTAACCGTCAAAGATGATGAAGCCCAAGCGCAATTTGGATTGCCAGGAAGATATATTTGGGGTATCTATGAACCTGAAACTGAAGATGAGAATATGACTGAAGCACGATTACGTTCATTAGGTACAACTGAATTGAACAAACGTAAAAAAGAAAAAATTAGTTATGAAGTAACATCTCTAGATATAAAAGAATACCAACCACATGAAGTTGTTCATATCGGCGATATGGTACGTATCAAAGATAGAGATTTTACGCCTCCGTTGTATTTAGAAGCTGAAGTAATCGCTGAAGATTATGACATGGTTACTAAAGAATCAACATATTCCTTTGGCGAGTATAAAGAATATCGTGAAGATGATTTACGACAAGAGTTTTATAAGCATCTTAGTAATATTAGACAACGAATGAATGATAACTTCAGCAATGTAAATACTATTGTTAGGGAGACCAACAGTCAATTACAGTATTTCGAAAAGAAAATTATTAAGTCGCAAGATGCGCCGGAAAATCCAGTCAATGATATGTTGTGGTTAGACACTAGTAATCCTAAAGTAGCAGTGTTACGTAGATACTGGAACGGACAGTGGATAAATGCGACTGCCGAAAAAGCTGATGATATTGACGCAGTCACACGCGAGAAAGCTTTGTACGATGATTTAAATAACACATTTATAAACCTGAACATTCAACACAGCAAGTTATTAAGTGAAGTATATGAAGTTATAGACAGTGAATACCTTGTCGATACTGCATTGCAACAACAAGTTCAACAAAATTTAGATAATACAATCAACGTCTATAATGCAATTAAGACAAACCTTGAAAGTATGACACCGGAAACAGCGACAATCGGAAAACTTGTTGATACACAAGCACTGTTTTTAAAATATCGCGAATTGCTGCAAACACTGTATAACTCATTAGAAAACGCTAAGATTGCAATAGATGATCGTTTCAAATTACTGCAATCTCAATACACAGATGAGAAATTCAATGATGCAATGTCTAAAGTAGCTGAAGGCATCGGCGGCACATGGAACGCTGAAACAGGTCAATTACTTTCAGATATTCCAAGTCAACAAGAATTAGAAGACGCGTTGAAAACCTATATTAACGGCCAAGACGCCGCATTAAAGCAGCTTATTGACGGTGAAGTCAACAGCAAGATAACACAAACTAAGAATGAATTAAGCAGCAACATCAGCGTAGTGAGTGCTAAGGTAGACGGCATTCAAGTAGGTGGACGGAATTTAATCAAAAACAGTGATAAAACACTTATCAATGAAGGTAAAAAACTGATTTTACCCTTTGCACTTGTCAATGAAAGTGATTGCTACACTTTATCTTTCAACGCATATCTGGGTAAAATCACTGATATTACTAAACCTAATACGATTGAAGTCACTTATAAATTAACAGATATGTTTGGTGAAAGGTTCGAAACATTCACTAAAATTATTGACGTATCTGATATTGTACAACCAGATAAAACAATAGAAGAACGATTACATTTAACTATTGATGCTGGTGGTTGGTACGGAATTGAAGACATATATATAGATGTATCAAAATTAAGATTAGACCCTATTCAAGTGTACAATTTTCAACTTGAACAGGGTAATATTGCAACAGCTTATCAAAAAGCGCCCGAAGATACAGAAAATTTAATCACAACTGCACAGACACGTTTTAATAGTGACATTAAACAATTAAAAGATAGTATCACATTAAAAGCGGATAAGACAGAAATCAAAACAATGTATGACAACAATATTAAACCACTAGAAAGACAAGTTAATGATAATTCTGCAGAGTTGGAAATACAGTCAGATAAGATTAATAGTAAAGTATCAAATGAACAATACACTGCAGATGTGGACGATATCATTTCTAAATTGAATAGTGCAGAATCACAACGTATACAATTATCTAATCAAATAGCTGATAAAGTGAGTATATCTGAATATACTAGAGGTATTGATTCAGTCAAATCTACAAATAGAAATTATATACAATCGTACTATTCTTCTGCACAAAATAGTACATCGGGTATAGCAAAAGGTCCTTATAATGTAGAGTTAAATGCAAGCCAAAGGATCAATTTTTATTTTTATGATAGAGATAACAGTGGTAATCCAGCCTTAGAACAAGACACTGACTACATTCTAAACGTACACGAAAGTAGCCCGGAAATTAAAGTGGGTGTTTTTTATAAAAAAGGGTCTTATACAATTGTTGGTTACACAACTGATAAAATTATACGTTTTAATACTGGTAATAGAGAAGATATTTTAATAGTGGTTTTGTCAACTACTAATAATCAATTTATAGGTAAAGTTAGTTTATATAAAGGCTCGAAAGAGCTTGATTGGTCACCTGCTCCAGAAGATGTAGAATTATTAGGTATGACTGCTGAAAACAATGCCAAATCATATACAGATAAGTACAAAAATGAAAATGAAGCTAAATTAAATCTTATTAATACTGAAATTGCTCAAAATGGTAGAGACATCAATGCACGTGCAACAAAAGAAGAGTTTAATGCAAGCAGAAAAACATTGTCAAAAGTTATTAGTGATTTTTCTATGAATACAACAACCGGTCTGACATTATCATATGATGAAAATGGCAACATTACATCGCATACTGTTGGACCAGAAGGAATTATGTTGAAGGGCGACCGTGTCAATATCAATGTGAATAAAGACTTCCAAGTGTTAGCTGGTAATGTAAATAATAAAGTCGGTAAAGATGAAATCATTAATCGTTTAAACTTATCACCAGAAGGTTTAGACATCAATGTAAATAACTTAGGTATACGTGGCGGGGATAGTACAAATTATTTATCAATCAAGAATCAAGAAATATTATCCCGTGGTACATTCACAAGGACATGGGGCGGCGTAACTGATACACCTAGTGCAGAAATTGGAATTAAAGATGGATATATTCTTTCTAGAAATAAAAAAACAGGATATAACCTTTATATGACTGAAAAAGGACTATCCACAATGATGTCCGGCGGCGTCGGTTCAGAACAAGCTGGTGCATTAGAATTTCATTACGATTTATTTAATGATAATTCACGTGGTGTGCGCCTTTCGTCTACTTATGGAGTTGTATTCCTGCACTCTGAAAATAGTCGTATCTATACTCGATCCAGATATACAACAAATATTGAAACTTGGGAAGCATCTGTATATATTCGACCTCAAGTTTATTCTCGTCCAGGTACTAACGAATTCAGTTTTTACCTCAAAGATAATGACAATGCTAAAGATACGGATGGTACATTGCTATTCGGTGAAATCTATGACGATAAAGGTCAAGCAGGTTCAGGACTAAGGTTTAAAAAAGCGGGTTTTTCTGGACAAACTGAAGGGGAATATGAACCTGTCGTATACGCTACAGATAAATTTGGAAATATTGGAACAGGTAGTTTTCACGCAAGAAACTTTTATGGAGATTTTCAATCCAGAAGTGGATATTTATATCTTAAAGCAAATAACCGAGTTCGTATAACAGACTACAAAGGTTATAACAACGGTAATCCAACATATGGTGATTTACAGTGCAGGTGGATACAATCTGAAAGTATCCGTACAACAAGCACTAATTTTTATATCGGTACATCAACAGGTGAAGTAAGAGTTACTAACAACTTGCTTTATAACGGCGGTAATATTGGTTATAAGCCTATTAGAGCTGAAGCATTCTATAACTCATCTTTAGTGGATTACAAAAAAGATATAAAAAAATGGGATTATGACGCATTAAATGTTATTGCTAATGAATTGCAGCTTTACCAATATAAATACAAGAAAAATAGTATAGAGGAGCTCAACACTGATGAATACAATCATCATGGTTTAATTATCGGCGACGGTTACCAAACACCGCCTGAATTCATCCATAAAGACGGTGTAAATCTTTATGAAATGGTTTCATGGTCACTTCGAGCAATACAGCAATTAAATGACATTACAAATGAACAAAGTGAAAAAATCAAACAATTGGAGGAACAAATAAATGAATCAAAATAACCAATTACAAGCAGATCCAAACAAGGTAATTAATAACTTATTGAACAGAATCACTGAGCTGGAAAAAGATAATGCAATTTTGTTCGCATTGTATCAAGAGGAATTAGAAAACAAACAAAATACTGATGAAAATGACCGTGGTGTAAGTGAGTAACTTATACCACTATTTTTATACAAATTTTTAGGAGGAATTTATTATGGAAAGAATCAAGGAATTTTACTTAGTGGAAATTAATAAATATGGAGAAGAGAGTGCATTAATGCAAAATTATTCGAATGGCTTCGTCAGAGGGGCTTCGCCTAATACTGCTTATAAATTTCAAGAAAAAGAACAAGTGATCCAAGCTTGTAAGGTTCAAAATATGCTTGCTACTATTTTGAACAATGGGACTAAAACTTATTTTGTGGAACAAAATATTGAACGTGAAATGTATGATGAGAAAGGTGAAGTATATGTAAAAGGCGAGGTGCAAGAGGTATAGCCTTTTTCCCTAACTTTTTTAGAAAGCAGGTGAATGGATGAAAAAGCTGAATCTATCAGAGATGATAGCAAGCACCCTATTATTCGG
>NZ_KV797508.1:0-21457 GCF_001809385.1 Staphylococcus sp. HMSC055C03 | reverse complement strand
AGCAAGACTCGATTTTAGGCGATTCTGCTTTTTATAGAGAATTACACAACCTATTACCGATATGGATATGGGGTGTGTTGTTTTTACTTTCAGGCATATTATTAATGTGTGCAAGTTATTTACTACCTAAACAAAATCAAAAAAGTTATTGGCTAATCACAATCGGAAGTCTTATATCCTTCGTTATGTATTTTATTATAACAAGTGCAAGTGTTTACAACGCAATTAATTGGTTATCTCCTATTCAATTCGCTACACTTTCAGGGGTTTATTTAGTGCTGATGTTTTTCGGAGGGTTTGAAATTTATGCCGAGCGAAGATAAATATGTACTACGTCATGAATGGGAAAGAGCGAATCGTAATATAGATGGGAAGATTAATGAAGTAGATAACAAGCATATAGCATTGCATAACGATTTAAAACTACTGGTCACACGATTAAACGATAGTAACGATGCATTAATTCAAAGCCAATTAACTACAAATAAGACTTTGGAAAAAATCAACGACAATCTTATAGGATTTAATAATCGTATCAAAGACGTTGAACATACTTCTGATATAACAATAAAAAGGTTAGATTCGATTGAAAACTTTGTATCTGAAAGGCAAAAAGGAAATATGCAGATATGGGTTGCAATCATTGGTGCTATATCTACTGTATTAGTCGGAGCATTAGGATTTGCAGCAACTTTTTTCTAAGTCGGCGCACTGCGTCGGCTTTTTACTATTTCAAAGGAGTGAATTAAATGGAAGATAAAATCAAACAATTCATCGGTTTAATCGGTGGTTTTCTCGGGGCATTATATCTTGCACTATACACAAGTGGAATCAGCGCGGAATGGATTAATCCTCAAAAAGTAGATGCATGGATTAATGTGATCAATACTGGATTACCCCTCGCATTAGTATCATATGGAGTATGGAAGAATACATTTATTATTAAAAAATCAGCGCGTGACCAAGAAAAGTATTTAAAGGAGAAAGGGTTGAAATAGAATGCTAACTGCTATTGATTACCTTACTAAAAAAGGTTGGAAAATTTCATCCGACCCACGCACTTATGATAATTATCCTAAAAATTATGGATATAGAAATTATCAAGAAAATGGAATTAATTATGATTCGTTTTGTAATGGTTACCACAGAGCATTTGATTTATACAATAACGCAACTAATGATATTCCAGCAGTTACAAGCGGTACAGTAGTCACTTCTGAAACACATGGCAATTTTGGAGGTACTGTAGAAATCAGAGATGCTAATGGTAACGATTGGATTTATGGCCACTTGCAACGTAATTCATTACGATTCTCAAAAGGCGATAAAGTCAATCAAGGCGACATAGTTGGATTGCAAGGTTCATCCAACTATTATGATAATCCTATGAATGCACATCTTCATTTACAATTACGTCCTAAAGGAACAGATTTAAATGATGAGAAAGCAGAAGTATGCAGTGGATTGCCAATTGAAAAATACGATATTAGTAAGCTGAATGCAAAACAAGATAAATCTAAAAACGGAAGTGAGAAAAAATTGAAACATATTTATTCTAACCATATCAAAGGTAATAAAATTACAGCACCAAAGCCAAGTGTTCAAGCCGTGGTTATCCATAATGATTACGGAAGTATGACACCTTCTCAATATTTGCCATGGTTATACGCACGTGAAAATAACGGTACACATGTTAATGGTTGGGCAAGTGTGTATGCTAACCGTAATGAAGTGTTATGGTATCACCCTACAGACTATGTAGAATGGCATTGCGGTCATCAATGGGCAAATGCTAACTTAATCGGCTTTGAAGTATGCGAATCATATCCGGGGCGCTTGTCAGATAAGTTGTTTTTAGAAAATGAAGAAGCAATTTTAAAAGTGGCAGCTGATGTTATGAGATCTTATGGCTTACCAGTAAACCGAAACACAGTACGACTGCACAATGAGTTCTTTGGTACTTCTTGCCCGCATCGTTCATGGGAATTGCATGTCGGCAAAGGTGCCCCATATACAACCGCTAACCAAAATAAAATGAAGGATTACTTTATCAGTCGTATTAAATATTATTATAACGGCGGTAAATTACAAACAAGCAATGCCAAAGTTATCAAACAAAATGATGTAAAAAAAGAAGTTAAAAAGAATGAACAACAACAAGTAGTTAAGACAACAGATTGGAAAAAGAACAAACATGGTACTTGGTGGAAAAATGAACAAGCTACATTCAAAAATGGTAATGAACCTATCCAAGTATGGCATGTCGGTCCATTCCGTATTGATGGTAACCAAGCAGGTAAGCTACCAGCAGGCACAAGTATTAACTATGATGAAGTAATGTTGCAAGACGGTCATGTTTGGGTAGGTTACGACGGCTTCGAAGGTGAACGATTATATCTACCAGTAAGAACATGGAACGGTGTCGAACCGCCTAAACATGGAATAGGCGATCTTTGGGGTAGTATTAGCTAAATAAATATGTTATTATTTATTTACCGCTGTTGTCATTGTAAAAAGTGTCTTTTCACAGATGATACTATATTGTAAGTTCGTGGATGATAGTGTCCATGACTTGAGGGTTATCTATATAGGTAACCCTCTTTTTTTATGGTATAGTATAATTCAAATAGCGGTACTTTAAGAAATTGTCGGAATAATTGTATTTGTAATTAAAAAGTGAAATATAGAGTGGTATTAGTAAAAAAGTTATGATATAATTTTTTCAGACACTGTTTTCACAACTCAACACTCTAAGGTGTAAATAGACTTTAAGCATGATTTGAGAGTTACCTACAAGTAGCTCTCTTTTTTTATTGAAATAAAAGGTAGTAATTACTAAAAAAACATGGTAAAATGAATGTAGAACATGGTTTTTACTCTTCGTTATTCTATTGTGTAAATAGATATTATGCATGAGAATAGAAAGCTGTCTTTTCTGGCAGCTTTTTTATTATCTTATTTTAATATTAAATAAATTGTGTTAGTATATTAAACAGAAGATATTTTGGAAGATAATTTTCTAATCATAATCTTACCACCTTTTATGGTGGTGTTTTTTATGTTATATTAAAAATGTGGGTTAGATATATGGTATCTATGTAGAGAAACTATTTAAATAGTTTCTCTTTTTTATTGATTATGTAAAAGAAGAATGCTATTATTCTTTTGCAGTATGTATTCAATGTGCATATTGTATCCTTACTTCCTTAATGCTAGATTCAAAGCATTTCTGTTATTTTATTGTGTGTTTTCGTTACTTTCTCTCTAATCTATCCCAAACGAGAACACAGCCACCTTTCGAGGTGGCATACATAATGTGATTCACTTAACTATTTTAGGTGTGTCTTTTGACAAAATTAAAAACTTGTATTAACATGATTGATACAATATCAAAAGATATTGTTCGTGTGTTATTGTTTCTCTATTTTCTTCTGCTTAGAATGTTGAAAAAGTCTTGATGATTTAAGTATGGATAATAGGGGGAGAGGTTGCTTAGGCAACCTCTTTTTTTAGTTGATAGTAAATATAAGCGTAAATGAATAGTACCATCAACATAGTGCTGTTTTATTTTTGCTAATCTAATAAATTTACTTTTTAATATTTACTTAACATTGGAAATATGTTAAAATGTTCTTTGTTCATCTTTAATTTGCTTAAGTGAACTTGAAGTTTGATTACTTCCATTTCTATTATTTTATATATGCTTTGTGTCACTTGTGTTCCCTTCCTAAAATGCACAAGTGACAATTTTTATTACATATCAATTAGATTAGTACATGACTTTTAATACATTATATTGACTGCATCAAAGTAATGTATTATTATTTGATATACAATACCTTTTTAGGTATTGCCTTACTTATTATTTTTTGCTTTATTTTCTCTTTAATAGAGTGATCCTTACTTTTATTGGTATGACCACTTTTTATGTTACGAATGTTGTTGAAAAAGTCTTGTGTGTAAAGCAATAATAATAAGGAGAGGTTGCTTCGGCAACCTCTTTTTTATTATTGCATGGTTAATACTATTGAAATTATATATTTTTTTGATGAAAAAAGAGAGAAATGTTATAGTAGTTATTGAGTGTTATTCACTCATATATTTTTTTGCGCCTTAAGCGTTATCTGATATAGCCCGCAAACCTACATCAGATGACGCTTTTTAATTTGTAAGATCCCACCATTAAATAGGCAGTTTTTTGATACCATTTTTGATACCATTTTGTTTAAAAACAGAAAAAGTTTAGAAAATTTAAGTGCTTGAAATCGCATGAAATCAACGTTTTAAATTTCAAGAAATCCTAAAAAACTTCATTTTCAATCGAAATGGAAGGTTCTATCGGTTAATCCAATAGTGTTCATTGAATATAAGTATTAAAATACGCAGCATGCATACTTAACCGTATGTGTGCTGCTTTTTTAATGTCTGAAGTTAAGTGAAAAGATAAGTGTAATGAAACAATATAGAGATTTACCGAGATTTAAAGAGAATTATGTCAGGCATGTCAAACAAGTTGAGGGTTAATACGATTTTTGGTAATTTATTAAGCAAATTAGGACATGTTAAAGTCTACTAATACAATTTATATTGAAATTTAACGTGACGTAAAATTCTGAAATGTGGTATAAGTAAGTGATAAAATAAAGAAAACGTTTAGAGGGGAAACCTATGAAGAATAATCCAACTTTGTTAAAGATTCTAGCAGCAGTATTTATATTGTTAACAATTATCAGTCCGTTATTTGCGATTGGAAGTATAATTTGTAGTGTGAAAATCAAAAAATATAATGATGTCGTTGGAGATCGTTTTCTCACGATTTCTATAATTTGTGCAGTAATATTTATGGCGTTTCATTTTATCTACTATCTCACTTACTTATTTTAAAAGTATATTTTAAAAGCCAGAAAGTAAACAGTTACACTGTATCTTACTTTCTGGCTTTATTTTAGTTCATAAAAGTAAATGATTAAATGATAAAAAGTCGTTAGTTGTATCTTTTAGAGACAAATTCTGTATCGATGTCTTATTGTTGAATAAGTTATTTATACAAATGATTGACTGAGTAAAACTTTGAAGTGATTCATTTAAATTCTGTATAACACATTCAATATAGATTTCTTCAGTGCTTTCATCTATATTTACATTAAATGTTTGAATGTATTTGTATAGTAATTTAAGTGTTGGTTTCTGCTCAAACAACTCAGGTTTTTGAGATTTTAAATTAAATAGTGTATAGCCATCGTCACAAAGTGTGATAGTCTGCTTATCATCGCTAAAGATAGTATAAAGAATGATGTTATCCATCGTGCAATCTTTAAAAGGAATTTCTACGCGTAGTGTATGTGAATTTATTTTCTTGAAATCTACTTGATTAGATATCCAACGTTAAAGTGCAGTATTACTCCTAGAGGGATTGTTTTATTAAAAGTATTTTTTAAAGGTACTACAATTCATCTGAAAATTCGGTACAATGGTAATTAATCATTGTACTTCGTGAAAAGCGTGGAACTTGTTCGGTTTACATAAATAGAGAGATGGGAAATTAATAAGAAGTATACGCTTTTTGACAGAGTCAATAAGAGTTTTAAGGGAGCGTCGGCCATCATGATTATAGCTATCATTATTTTAATTTTTGTTTCTTTCTTCTTTTCTGGCAGTGAAACGGCATTAACTGCTGCGAATAAAGTGAAATTACAGACTGAAAGCAGGAAAGGAGATCCAAAGGCAAAAAGGTTATTGGCACTTTTAAATAAACCTAGAGATTTTATCACAACGATTTTAATCGCAAATAACAGTGCGAATATCGTGTTGCCTACGCTAGTTACTATTCTTGCTGTACAACATGGTTGGAACGTGGGGATTGCATCTTTAGTGATTACAGTTGTGGTAATTATTGTTTCAGAAGTGATACCAAAATCTATCGCAGCAACTTATCCTGATGCGATTTCTAAATTAGTCTATCCGGTAATTCATTTATTTGTGGTAATCTTAACGCCGATTACTAAAATTTTAAATGGTTTAACTGGTTTGATTAACCGAATGCTTGCGAATGATAAATTTCAAAGCCAAACCATGTCTAAAGAAGAAGTGCGTACAATGGTAACCATTGCAGGGGCACAAGGGGCATTTAATGAGAATGAACGAGATCGTCTTCAAAGTGTTTTAACTTTCCAACAATTGCGTGTTAAAGATGTAGATACAACACCACGTGTCAATGTGACTGCATTCTCAAAAGACACACCATATGACGAAGTGTATGAAATTATTATGTCACACCCATATACACGTTATCCGGTCTATGATGAAGACATTGATAATATTGTGGGAGTCTTTCATTCAAAATACTTATTAATATGGAGTCGTCACTATGATAAATCATTAGAAGATTATATTTCTAAACCACTTTTTGTGAATGAGCACAATAAAGCTGAGTGGGTCATGCGTAAAATGATTGCGACACGTAAACACATCGCCATTGTATTAGATGAATATGGCGGTACGGATGCGATTATTACGATGGAAGACTTAATTGAGCAATTGCTTGGTTTAGATATTGAAGATGAAATGGATCAACATGAACAAAATAAAGTCGATGAACGTTTGAAAAATAGACAAAAGCCAAAAGCGAATCAATCATCTTTATAGGGAGTGTTCACATATGTGGTCAGATACAAAAATCACTGCACAACTTGGAATCAAGTATCCAATTATTCAAGCCGGAATGGCAGGCAATACAACGCCTGAATTAGTCGCTAGTGTGAGTAATAGCGGAGGCTTAGGAACGATAGGCGCAGGGTATTTCAATTCAGAAAAACTTGCGGAGGAAATAGATAAAGTTAAATTATTAACCACTCAACCTTTTGCGGTTAATTTATTTGTGCCGAGTAAAAAACATATCAAGCGTGCGCAAGTTGATTTAATGAATGCATGGTTAAATCCTTATCGTCGTGCATTGGATTTAGAACAACCCGTAGTGAATTTATCTGAAACACAACAACTTGAACAACAAATTGATATCTTGATTGAAAAACGCGTACCCATTGTTAGCTTTACATTCGGTATTCCAGATGTCCATTTAATTCGTAAAATGCATGAACATCATATGATTGTGATGGGTACCGCGACTTCTGTTGAAGAAGCAATTGTGAATGAAGAAGCAGGCATTGATATTATTGTGACACAAGGTAGTGAGGCAGGCGGACATCGTGGATCATTTTTAAAACAAGAAGATGGAGAATATCCAATGATTGGCAGTATTTCACTTGTGCCGCAAGTAGCTGATGCAGTGTCTATACCTGTAGTCGCAGCAGGCGGTATTATGGACGGCAGGGGTGTACTTGCTAGTCTGATTTTAGGTGCGTCAGGTGTACAGATGGGAACAGCATTCTTAACATCACAAGAAAGCGGTGCAGATATTGCGTATAAGCAAGCAATTTTAAATAGCACAGAAACATCAACCGTATTAACAAATGCTTTCAGTGGCAAAATGGCACGAGGTATCCGTAATGATTTTGTAGATTACCTGTCTACATTTCGTGGAGAAGTGCCAGAATACCCAATTCAAAACCAATTGACTTCAGCAATCCGTAAAGCATCGACTGCCAATCATGATCACTCATTAATGTCATTATGGAGTGGTCAGACACCAAGACTTGCGACAAGCCGTAAAGCGAATGAAATCGTTGAATCTATAGTGCAGCAAATTGAAGATATGCGTTTTCAATCATAGAGATGAAGAGTAATAAGTACTGCGTTGGTCATTGCGCAGTACTTATTTTTACTTCAATTCTAAGATGAAGTGAACAGGTTCTAGACATAAAATATGATAGAATGAGATTGGTGATTATGTATGATAGATATTGGACTGACAGGGTGGGGAGATCACGATTCTCTTTATACTGATCTAAGTCGTAAAACAGACAAATTAAAGACTTATGCGAGTCATTTTCCAGTGGTAGAATTAGATGCGTCGTATTATGCGATTCAACCCGAACGCAACATTAGAAAGTGGATAAAAGAAACACCTGATCGTTTTAAGTTTGTGGTGAAAATTCATCAAGCATTAACTTTACATGCGGATTTTAAAGACTTTGCTGAGACACGAAATGAATTATTTGAAGAGTTCAAGTTAATGATTCAACCATTAATTGAAGCGGATAAACTTGCGATGGTACTTGTTCAGTTTCCGCCATGGTTTGACTGCAAGACTCAAAATATTAATTACATACGTTATGTACGTGAACATTTAAAACATGTGCCGGTTTGTATAGAATTCAGAAATCAAACTTGGTTTGAAGGGGAGATGAAAGAACATACTTTAACCTTTTTAACAGAACAAGGCTTGATTCATGCGATTGTCGATGAACCGCAAGTCGGGGAAGGTTCAGCACCTTTCGTCAACCGCATTACAACGGATACAGCCTTTGTACGTTATCATGGACGTAACCGTCATGGTTGGACTAAGCAAGATATGACAGACGAAGCGTGGCGAGATGTCCGCTATTTATATGACTATACAACAGAAGAGTTAGAAGAACTTGCACAACATGTGCGTATTATTCAACAAAAAGCTAAAAAGATTTATGTAGTTTTCAATAACAACTCAGGCGGTCACGCAGCAAACAATGCGAAAGAACTTCAACGAATTCTTGGTATTGACTACGAAGGCTTAGCACCGCAGCAGCTTAAATTATTTTAGGAAGTGATGATATGGTGAGTATTCTCTTACTCATTTTAATAGGAGCCTTATCAGCAATTTTAGGCTCGCTTGTCGGAATTGGAGGCGGATTAATTATAGTTCCGACATTAGTCTATTTAGGTGTGGAACATGATTTACTCCATGGGATTACGCCTCAAATAGCGATTGGAACTTCCTCAATTATTTTAATTGTGACAGGTTTAGTGTCTACATTAGGGTATTTAAAATCTAAGCAAGTAGATACAAAAAATGGTTATATATTCTTATTCGGATTATTACCAGGCTCCTTATTCGGTTCATTTATCAATCGTTATTTAACGTTAGATTCATTTAATTTGTACTTCGGTATGTTTTTGATTCTGGTTTCGATTTTATTATTAGTACGTAATTCAATTAAGCCGATCAAACTCTTTGAAAAGAAAAAGTATGAAAAAACATATGTAGATAAAGATGGGACGATTTATCATTATCACGTGCCGCCTGTATTTGCATTCGTGGTAACATTTTTCATTGGAATTACAACAGGACTCTTCGGTATCGGTGGAGGCGCTTTAATGACACCATTAATGTTGATTGTGTTCAGATTCCCGCCGCACGTTGCGGTAGGTACAAGTATGATGATGATTTTCTTCTCTAGTGTGATGAGTTCTATCGGACATACTTTCCAAGGTCACGTTGCTTGGCATTATGCGCTTGTTTTAGTTATTTCAAGTTATGTCGGAGCTAAAATCGGTGTTAGAATCAACCAATCTATCAAGTCTAATACAGTAGTTGCTTTACTGAGAACGGTGATGCTGTTATTAGGGGTTTATCTTATTATTAAATCATTGCTTTAAAGGAGGCGTCGAGTTTGAAATTAACGATTTATCATACGAATGATATTCACAGCCATCTGCATGCTTACAAGCGTATTGCTGCGTATATGGCAGAGCATAGACCATTACTAGACCATCCTTCACTTTATATAGATATCGGCGACCATGTTGATTTATCAGCACCTGTAACAGAAGCAACACATGGCCTTAAAAATATAGAATTATTAAATGACGCACATTGTGATATTGCGACAATCGGTAATAATGAAGGGATGACCATTTCACATGAAGATTTAAATGCATTATATGAAGATGCTGATTTTGCGGTTACTTGCAGTAATGTGTTTGATGAAGATGGCCATTTGCCACACCATATTACATCGAGTTATATTAAAGAAATTGAAGGTGTACGTATCTTATTTGTTGCCGCAACTGCACCTTTCACACCGTTCTATCGTGCTTTAGATTGGGTTGTTACTGATCCGATGGCTGCGATAAAAGATGAGGTAGAGAAACAAGCAGGTAATTATGATGTATTGATGATCATGAGTCATTGCGGTATCTTCTTCGACCGTAAATTATGTGAAGAGATTCCTGAAATTGATGTTATTTTTGGTAGTCATACCCATCATTATTTTGAAGAAGGCGAAATGAAAAATGGTGTTTTAATGGCAGCAGCAGGAAAATACGGTCATTTCTTAGGTGAAGTTAATTTAACGATTGAAAATAAGAAAGTCGTACATAAAACAGCAATCTTGCATCCTGAAGACACGTTGCCAGAAGTTGAAACGAACTTTAAAGAAGAAGGTAAAGCATTGATGAGCACGCCTTTAGTTGATCATCCTGTAAACTTAAAAAGAAAGACAGATATGATTACCAAAACAGCGTATTTACTTGCGGAAAGTGTATGTGAGTTCACACATGCAGATTGTGCAATTATTAACGCTGGGTTAGTAGTCAAAGGCATCGAAGGGCCGAACGTCACTGAATATGATGTGCATCAAATGTTGCCGCATCCGATTAATTTAGTACGTATCAAAATTACAGGCCGTGATTTAAAACAAGTTATCTTAACAGCTGAAGAACAAGCGTATATGCACGAACATGCGCAAGGTTTAGGATTTAGAGGCGATATTTTTGGCGGTTATATTTTATATCAAATGGGTTATATTGAATCAGAATCTCGTTTCTTTGTTCAAGGAGAAGAGATTGTTGATGATCACATCTATACATTAGGAACTGTTGATATGTATACGTTTGGACGTTATTTCCCTCTATTTAAAAACTTGCCGACAGAATATTTGATGCCAGAATTTTTAAGAGATATTTTCAAACAGAAATTATTAGAATTATGAATTATGACTTATAGCGTTTTCATTTTGTTATAAATTCGTTATAATAAGATGAAGATGAGTACACAGGAGGGTATGTGTTGTAATGGCTACAAAAAATAATGAGATTTTACGTAAACCGGACTGGTTGAAGATAAAGCTGAACACGAACGAGAACTATACTGGTCTTAAGAAGATGATGCGTGAGAAGAATTTAAACACTGTTTGCGAAGAAGCAAAGTGTCCGAATATACATGAGTGTTGGGGTGAGCGCCGAACAGCTACATTTATGATTTTAGGTGCAGTATGTACACGTGGTTGCCGCTTCTGTGCAGTTAAAACTGGCTTACCTAACGAATTAGACTTAGACGAGCCGGAACGTGTAGCAGAGTCAGTAGAAATTATGAACTTAAAACACGTGGTAATCACAGCAGTTGCGCGTGATGATTTACGTGATGCAGGTTCAAACGTTTATGCTGAAACAGTAAGAAAAGTAAGAGAACGCAATCCATATACGACAATTGAAATTTTACCATCAGATATGGGTGGCGACTATGATGCGCTTGAAACATTAATGGCATCTAAACCAGATATTTTAAACCACAATATCGAAACAGTACGTCGTTTAACTCCGAGAGTTCGTGCGCGTGCAACATATGACCGTACTTTAGAATTCTTAAGACGTTCTAAAGAATTACAACCAGATATTCCAACGAAATCAAGTATCATGGTTGGATTAGGCGAAACAATTGAAGAACTTCACGAAACTATGGATGATTTACGTGCAGCAGATGTAGATATTTTAACAATTGGACAATACTTACAACCTTCACGTAAACACTTGAAAGTTGAAAAATACTATTCACCATTAGAATTCGGTAAATTACGAAAAGTAGCAATGGAAAAAGGATTCAAACATTGCCAAGCTGGACCATTAGTACGTAGTTCTTACCACGCAGATGAGCAAGTTAACGAAGCTGCGAAAGAAAAACAACGTATTGGTGAAGAAAAATTAAACGAATCAACTGAAGCATAATTGATAAGTATAGATTTGAATGGGGAAGAAGCGGGCTGAATCAGTCCGCTTCTTTCGTCATTCAACTACTGTTATAATGTATAATATAAGTAAATCTTCAAGATTGAAGTCAATAACACACGAGACATTGAAACAAGCAAAAATGCTCAAGAATAGAATTGATAGGTGACATACATGATAAAAGTAGGAGATAAATACTTCGAAATGATCGAACAATATCGTGATTGTTTCGATGAAGAACAATTTGCGAACCGTTATTCAGAAATACTAGATAAATATGATTTTGTAGTCGGTGACTTTGGCTATGAACAATTAAGACTCAAAGGTTTTTACAAAGACTCTAATAAAAAAGTAGAAATCAGTAAACGCTTTGCGACGATACAAGATTACTTACTAGAATACTGCAACTTCGGTTGTGCTTATTTTATTTTACGTCGCATTCCTGAACGTGAACTGAAAAAACTGCGTGCACAAGAAGAAATAGAAGCCGATGCATCAGATAAATTACATGATGTTAAAATTGCGCCAAGTTTACCTTCTGACCAAAAACAAAAGGACAGCTGATCGATAGCTGTCCTTTTTGTTATATCAATTTTAAAGTTGTTATTAGTGTTTAATATTAGTACTCTCCACTATCAAATGTGCCACTAGGGATAACATCTTTTAAATATGCTGTCAGTTCTTCTCCCTCTGCTTCACTGACACCTAATGTATAAGCAATATAACCATCTTCTGCTAAGTCGTCTGGTCCAATAATTCCAAATTTGTTTGTCTGCATGTTAAGTACAAGTACTTTTCCGTAATGACGATTGGTTTGGAACATCATTAAATCATAACGACTTTCTTCTCCGACCATTCCAACATATTGTACATCAGCTTCTTCGTTATCATCGTATAAAAACATCTCTATCATGATTTCATTGACTCCTTTGTACATTCTCTTTTCTCAAGTATAAACAGAAATGATTTGTACTGCAAAGATGTGATATGATTGAGGGGATGAGGAGTTGAATAACATGTATTTTGTTGATAAAGATAAATTGACGTATAAGCTGAATTACTTACAAAAGTTAACAGAAGATTATTCAGAAAATAAAGAGAACCATTATGCATTTGAAAGAATTGCACAAATGCTGATTGAGTCTTCCGTAGATATCGGAAATATGGTCATTGATGGTTTTGTTTTAAGAGATCCAGGTAATTATAAAGATGTCATTGATATTTTAGAATTAGAAGGTGTGATTTCTAAAGAAACACAACAAGGTATCAATCAAACCGTAGATGTACGTAAACGATTTGTACATCAATATGATCAATTAGATACAAAAGATTTAATCCCTTTATTTGATGCTTCACTTAAAGACTATGAACGTTTTATTGATGAAGTCATCAATTTCTTAAACAATGAAAATGTACCCGTTACAGCATTTGGAAAAGGAGACCAGAAATAAATGAAACAATACAAAGGTTATCTGATTGACTTAGATGGCACAATGTATAAAGGCGCTGATGAAATTGACGGCGCTAAGCAATTCATTGATTATTTAAACCAACACGACATTCCACATTTGTATGTGACAAACAATTCTACTAAAGTGCCAGAAGATGTTGTGAAGAAATTAGCTGGATTCGGCATTGAAGCGAAACCAGAAGAAGTAGTTACATCTGCTTTAGCAACAGCACATTATATTAAACAAGAAAATGCGCAAGCTTCTATTTATGTCATCGGTGAAGGCGGACTTCGTCAAGCATTATTAAATCAAGGTTTAACATTGATTGATGACACACATGTGGATTATGTCGTAGTCGGTTTAGATACTAAAGTCGATTATGATAAATTCTCACAAGGTACACTCGGTGTGCGTAATGGTGCGAAGTTTATTTCGACAAACCAAGATATATCTATTCCGAATGAACGTGGTTTCTTACCAGGTAATGGCGCAATCACAAGTGTGATTACAACATCTACTAAAGTACAACCGACGTTTATCGGTAAACCACAGCCGATTATTATGGATATGGCAATGGATGTTATTAATTTGCCGAAAGAAGAAGTCGCAATGGTCGGCGATTTATATGAAACTGACATTATGTCAGGTATCAACGCAGGTATTGATACGATTCATGTACAAACAGGTGTAACAAGTAAGGAAGAATTAGCAGAAAAAGATCAACAACCAACTTACACATTCAAAGATTTGAATGAGGTAATCAAAGACTTAGAAGGGTAGGTGTTACGATGACCAAAGTGTTAGTGACACGTAAAGTACCAGATAAATTTATTCAACAATTAGAAGAATTTGCGGATGTGAAGATGTGGGATGAAGAATTCGTTCCGATGCCGCGCGAAAAATTCTTAGAAGAAATCAAAGATGCAGAAGCAGCATTTATCACGCTAAGTGAAAGAATTGATGAAGAAACATTAGAAGCGGCACCTAATTTAAAAATCGTTGCGAACATGGCTGTCGGCTATGACAACATCAATATTGCTTTAGCAGAAGAACATGGTGTAACCGTAACGAACACACCAGGTGTCTTAACTGAAACAACAGCAGAGCTCGGCTTCACATTAATGCTTGCGACAGCACGCAGAATCGTAGAAGCAGCAAAGTATATTAAAGATGATGAATGGAAAAGCTGGGGACCTTACTTGCTTGCGGGTAAAGATGTCCATGGTTCCAATGTAGGTATCTTCGGTATGGGTGATATCGGTAAAGCCTTTGCACGTCGCTTAAAAGGTTTTGAAGCGAACGTGATGTATCATAACCGCAGTCGTCACCGTAGAGCTGAAAAAGAATTAGGTGTACTCTATGTCTCATTTGATGAACTGTTAGAAAACAGTGATTTTGTCGTATGTACAGCACCTTTAACAGAGGAAACAAAAGATAAATTTAATGCGGCAGCCTTTAAGAAAATGCGTAATGATGCAATATTTATCAATATCGGCCGTGGTGCAACGGTTGTTGAAGATGACTTGCTGCAAGCATTAAAAGAGGGTGAAATCGGCGGTGCAGGTTTAGATGTATTCAGAGAAGAACCAATCCGTGCAGATCATCCGTTATTACAATTACCAAACGTTACTGCTTTACCGCACATTGGTAGTGCGTCAGTTGTAACGCGTGATAGAATGATTCAACTTTCTATTAATAATGTGAAATCAGTACTGCAAGGCCAACCGGCTATTACACCAGTTACTGATAAATAATAAACAGAAAAAGAATGCAGTGTACATACGAACAGTGTGTATCACTGCATTTTTCTTATTTTACATTTTAATTTTGTGATAGGGCTGAAGGCGGATGTGACAAGCAAATAAAAAGCATTACAATTCTGTTAGGGTGGAAAGGATTGTATTTCCAACCGAAGAGAAGTAAACTGTAAATGCTAAAATATTAGTGCATTTAATAGATATAAAACCGGCTGATAGCGCATTGGTACAGAACCCCAAACTTGGTCTGTATTAATTATGAACAAATGAAAAATATTGTATGGTTTTTCCAATATACAATTGAAAATACATGAGAAAAAGATTATAATGAATTATAATTTTGTTGAATTGGAGAAGACATTCAGCAGGAAGCATTGAGTCGCAAAAAAGAGAAAAAGATGACCGAGATAGAGGGGTGTAAGATGAAATCCAAAGAACAAAATACTACTTCAGAAACATTTAACAAATTAAAACCATATTTATTGACTGCTCTTTATTTAGCGATATTTATTACATTGTATTTGATATATGGCTCAGGAGACACACACAATAACTTTATATACAATGAATTCTAATTAAAGGAGTATAGTTATGACAGATATTATTAGTGTATTACGACATTTTGCAGATAAACAACCGGATACAGTGGCGGTAAGACACATCGATGATACTTTAACGTATCAACAATTAGATGAGAAATCTGACCAATTGGCCTCTCTTATCGAAGAGAGTCAAAAACCAGTTGTGTTATATGGCCATATGTCACCTTATATGATCGTAGGGATGATGGCTGGTATTAAAGCAGGATGCGGTTATGTACCGATTGATACTTCAGTACCTGAAGATCGTACGGCAATGATTATTGAAAAAACACAACCTGAATTTATTTTTGATGTATCAGAGCAAGCATTAACTTTTGAACATGGCAAAGTCTTAACTATCGAAGCTTTAGAAACAGCTTCAAAAGCTTCATTTGAACCACGTATGCAAGCTGAAGATGTGGTCTATACAATCTTCACTTCAGGTTCAACAGGCGAACCTAAAGGTGTTCAAATTGAATATGCAAGCTTAACTGAATTTGCGACATGGATGAAAGATTTGAATCAATTCGGTGAAAATCTTGAGTGGTTGAACCAAGCACCATTTTCATTCGACTTATCAGTGATGGCAATTTATCCATGTTTAGTTACTGGTGGTACATTGAATTTAGTAGATAAAGACATGATTAAAAAGCCTAAATTGCTGAATGATATGTTACAAGCGACTCCAATCAATGTTTGGGTTTCAACACCTTCATTTATTGAAATGTGCTTATTATTGCCAACATTAGATGAAAAACAATATCCAAGCTTGAAAGAGTTCTTCTTCTGTGGAGAAATTCTGCCGCATCGTACTGCACAAGCGTTGCTTACACGCTTCCCATCTGCAGTAGTCTATAATACGTATGGTCCGACAGAAGCTACTGTAGCGGTTACTAGTGTACAGATTACACAAGAAATTTTGGAACGTTTCAATCCGCTTCCAGTCGGCCAAGCACGCCCTGGCACAACACTTTCAACAACAGAGGAAGGTGAATTGCTGATTGCAGGCAACAGTGTCAGCGCAGGTTATTTAAAAAACGAAGAAAAATCTAAAGAAGTCTTCAGTAACGTCGATGGCGTACGTGTCTATCGTTCAGGAGACAAAGCAAAATTTGAAGATGATCAATGGTTCATCCAAGGACGTATTGATTTCCAAATCAAAATGAATGGTTATCGTATGGAACTTGAAGAAATCGAAGCATTGTTGAGACAGTCAGATTTAGCGAGAGAAGCGGTAGTCGTACCGATTTATAAAAACGGCAAAGTCGTTCAATTAATCGGCGCAGTCGTACCGACACAAACAGTGGAAGACAATGCGCAGTATTCACATGATCTTAAACAACAATTGAAATCCAGCTTACCCGAATACATGATTCCAAGAAAATTTGTATGGATGGATCAATTACCATTAACAAACAACGGTAAATTAGACCGTAAACAAATCGCTGAGGAATTGAATTCATGATTCCTTATGGTACGTTTAGTTTCTTCCTGATTGCATTTATTATTCTTATACCTGTTATTATCTTAGGTTTCTTAGGTAAGCGAAGCTATATTTATAATGGTATCAGTACAGCAATCATGGTTGTGATTATCTTTTCTTCCGATAAGTTGAACTTGTTCGGGCAGAAATATTTAAGTATCCAACTGATTAGCTTTATAATATATGTGGTTTGGCAAGCACTTTTAATTATGTGGTATTACCATTCGCGACCTAAGAAGAATACTTTCTTAAAATTCTTTATCGTGATGGCATTATCAATTTTGCCGTTAGCCATTGTTAAAGTATTGACAAGTACATGGCTCGGTGGTCAGCAAATTCAATTCCACGAACATAAATTAATCCAATTTGTCGGCTTTTTAGGTATTTCTTATGTTACCTTTAAAAGTGTACAGTTGATTATGGAAATTCGTGACGGTTCTATTAAAGAAATTAAGTGGGGGAAAGTTTTCCAATTCATTTCATTCTTCCCGACGATTTCATCTGGACCGATTGACCGCTATAAACGATTTGTAAAAGATGATAAAAAAGTACCGACTAAAGATGAATACCGTGGTTTAATCTTAAAAGCAGTGCATATGATTATGCTAGGGTTCTTATATAAATATATTATCGCGTATTTTGTGAATCAATACGGTGTGATGCCGTTGCAATTGCACTTACATGGTTTCACAAACTATTGGTTATATATGTATGCTTACAGCATGTATTTATTCTTTGATTTCGCAGGTTATAGTTTGTTCGCGATTGCGTTTAGTTACATTTACGGTATCAAAACACCGCCAAACTTTAACCAGCCGTTCAAAGCGAAGAATATTAAAGACTTCTGGAACAGATGGCATATGACGTTATCATTCTGGTTCCGTGATTGTATTTATATGAGATCGCTCTTCTACATGTCTAAAAAGAAATTATTAAAGAGTCAATTCGCAATGTCGAATGTCGCGTTCTTTATCAACTTCTTTATCATGGGTATCTGGCATGGCATCGAAATTTATTACATTGTTTATGGTTTATACCATGCGGCAGGCTTTATTGGTTATGGTTATTATGAACGTTGGCGTAAGACACATCCGCCTCGCTTTAATAACAAGTTCACAACAGCACTCAGTGTTATTATCACATTCCACTTTGTCACTTTCGGATTCTTAATCTTTTCAGGTAAATTGATTTAATAAAGGAGATTTAATAATATTATGGAATTTAGAGAACAAGTTTTAGACTTATTAGCAGAAGTAGCAGAGAACGATATCGTTAAAGAAAATCCAGATGTTGAAATTTTTGAAGAAGGTATTATCGATTCATTCCAAACAGTAGGCTTACTATTAGAAATTCAAAATAAATTAGGTATCGAAGTTTCAATTATGGACTTTGATCGTGATGAGTGGGCGACTCCTAATAAAATTGTTGAAGCTTTAGAAGAACTTAAATGAGTTCAAAAATAAAGCCATTTTTGCCGATATTAATCAGCGGTGCCATTTTTATTATCTTTGTATTGCTGCCAGCGAGCTGGTTTACTGGACTCGTTAATCAAAAAACACTTGCTGAAAATCGTGTGTCATTGACTGATCAAGTATTAAAAGGAACTTTAATACAGCAGCGTTTATTTAAACACAACGATGAATTTTACCCGATTTATGGTTCAAGTGAATTAGAGAAAGATGATCCATTCAACCCGGCGATTGCATTAAATTCGCATAATGCATCACGTAAACCTTTCTTAATCGGTACCGGTGGGAATACAGATTTAGTCAATGGTATTGAACTTGCATCAAATTATGATGAATTAAAAGGAAAGAAAATTGCTTTCATTATTTCACCGCAATGGTTCACAAATCATGGTTTGACGAATCAAAACTTTGATGCACGTGTTTCCCAAAACCAAATCAATCAATTGTTCCACCAAAAAAATATGAGTGATGAACTGAAACAACGCTATGCGAAACGATTGCTGCAATTCAAACACGTCCACAATAAAGACTTTTTAAAAGCAACAGTAAAGCAT
The DNA here is from genome assembly GCF_001809385.1 of Staphylococcus sp. HMSC055C03. Taxonomy (NCBI): domain Bacteria; kingdom Bacillati; phylum Bacillota; class Bacilli; order Caryophanales; family Staphylococcaceae; genus Staphylococcus; species Staphylococcus sp. HMSC055C03. Next base: position 2,282 of record NZ_KV797508.1, on the reverse strand, counting down.
AATGGCAAAACGGATGGCAATTATATTTCTAATTTTAAAGAGAATCAATTAGTTAAAATTGAAGCAATCAAAAGTTTAGCTAATTTTAAAGACGTTCCTTTAGAACATGTAAAACCTGTAACAAGTGAAAAAGCATCATGGTCAGAAATGAGAGATGTTGCGACACAATATGGCGAAGCGCATTCGAAATCGAATGAATACCATATCCGAGATAAGTATTGGAAATTAATTCAAGCGAATAAACGTCGTGTTAAACGTGACTATGAATTCAATATCAACTCACCAGAGTTTAATGACTTGAAATTACTTGTAGATACAATGAGAGAAGCAGGGGCAGATGTTGAATATATCAGTATTCCCGCAAATGGAAAATGGTATGATCACATCGGTGTTGATTTAGAGAAACGTAAACCTGTTTATGAAAAAATCAACCGTGTCGTTACTGAAAACGGTGGCCAAATTTATGACCTATCAGATAAGGACTATGAACCTTATGTCATCACAGATGCAGTCCACATCGGCTGGAAAGGCTGGGTCTACATCGACGAGCGTATCGCACAACACATGAAGGAAAAATAATGAATCAAAACGCAAATGGTATGTGAATATCATTTGCGTTTTTTAGTTTGTTAAAAATGTTGAAATTGATTGTTAAGATGTGAAAAATATTAGAAAATGAGTTGACCTTCACGTTACGTCAACCCTTAATGTAAGTATCAGGAGGTGAAAAACATGCAGTATACAGTAAGTGAGCTGTCTGAATTAACAGGACTAAGCAAACGGACGTTACGGTATTATGACGATATTGGTTTGTTTAAAGCACGTAGAATAAAAGAGAATGACTACCGTGTGTATCAATCAGAGGATTTAGATACATTGTCTATAATCATGTTGCTACGTCGATTAGACTTTCCGTTATCGAAGATTCAACAAGTATTAGCACAAAATACAAATACACAACAGCTTTTAGCAGAACAAAAGAGACAGTTATTGGAGAAACAACAGGAAATTCAATCTTTAATTCAGTGGATTAATAAAATAGAACAGGAGGAAGTTATGATGCCAGATAAAGAAAAGTTTAAAGTGTTTAAACAAAAGAAAATAAACGAAAATCGTGAACAATACGGTGAAGAAGTGATCGAACGTTATGGTGAGGAAGCGTTAGATAAGGCAGAACATCACTTGAGTCATCTTTCAGAATTAGAATATGAACAAGCACAACAGCAAGAACAAATTATCAAAGAAAAACTAAATCAATTATTAGAACATAATCAAATTGATGTACAAGGTTCAGATGCTGAAGCGGTATTTAACGCGCATCGTCAATGGTTGAAATTGATGAGTGGTCAATATAGTGAAGGTTATCATCAAGCTATGGCTGATCTTTATATAACAGATGATAGATTCAAAAAATATTATGATGATTTAGTAGGTAAACAAGACGCAGCAGAATGCCTAAGTCAGATTATTAAAGCTTATACAGAATAAAAAAGAAGCACAGCTGTTAAAACAGACTGTGCCTATCTCGTCATGCGATTTATTTAAGTTGATTAGAAGACTTGTTCTACTTCAACTACACCAGGTACTTCTTCAAGCAATGCGCGCTCGATACCTGCTTTTAATGTGATTGTAGAACTTGGGCATGTGTTGCATGCACCGTGTAATTGTAATTTAACAATACCGTCTTCCACATCGATTAATGTACAATCTCCGCCATCTCTTAATAAGAATGGACGTAAACGCTCGATTACTACTGCGACTTGATCAAACATTGTTGTATTTTCAGTTGGCATGGATATATCTCCTTCCAAGTATATAATTTCATATTTTGCTTGTTTATTTATTATAATAGACTTAGAGAAAAAAATCTATGGAGGGGAACCAAATGACTAAAGTTAGCGTAGTAGTTTATGGGGCAGATGTAGTATGCGCAAGTTGTGTGAATGCGCCAACATCTCAAGACACGTATGATTGGCTGAAAGCCTTGTTAGAACGTAAATATCCTGATATCAACTTTGAATACACATATATTGATTTTGAAAAAGATACTGAAAATTTAACAGATCACGATCAACAATTTATCGAACAAATTGAAAATGATGAATTATTTTATCCATTAGTTACAATGAACGATATGTATGTGGCAGACGGCTATGTACAACTTAAACCAATTACAAGATTCATTGATGAACATTTTGTAGCACAATAAAATCAACAGCTAAAACAAAAGAGTGCTTGTTTTAGTTTGAAAAGGGGTCGGGACATAAATGTTCTGACTTCTA
>NZ_KV797507.1:0-269 GCF_001809385.1 Staphylococcus sp. HMSC055C03 | reverse complement strand
GCACCAGTATCACCTTTGTCGCCTTTTTCTCCTTTAGGAATCACAACTTCTTTACCATCTGAGAACGTTACTTTTGTATCGCCGTTTGGTTGCGGTTCTACTTTCGCAACTGTAACTGATTGACCTGCAGCACCTGTTTCTCCAGTATCGCCTTTATCACCTTTTGTTCCTTTTGGAATAGTGATTGTGCTGCCATCAGAGAATGTCACAACTGTGTTGCCATCAGCGTCTGGTTCAGTTTTTTCAACTGTAATTGATTTACCATCTTG
>NZ_KV797506.1:1198-3727 GCF_001809385.1 Staphylococcus sp. HMSC055C03 | reverse complement strand
ATTCACCTGGTGTTTGACCATTAGGTACTTTTGTCGAATCGTCAACTGTTACTACCGGTGTACCTTTATCCGCTGGGAAGTTAGGTACTGTCACTTTATCTTTGACCTCTTGTTCAGTTGTGCCTTGGCCGAACGGTTTTTCAATTGGTTTGACTGTTGGTTCATAAGTGTCTGAATCTTTTGGACCGACTGTAACTTTCACATTCACTGTATCTGTTGTTTTATCTGGATAAGTCACTGTAACCGGTACTTCGAATTCACCCGGTGTTTGACCGTTTGGAACCTTAGTTGGATCATCCACTGTTACTACTGGTGTACCTTTATCCGCTGGGAAGTTTGGTACTGTCACTTTATCTTTCACTTCTTGTTCTGTTGTGCCTTGACCAAATGGTTTTGTGATTGGTTGTGTTGTTGGTTCATACGTATCTGAATCTTTCGGTCCAGTTGTAACTTTTACATTGACAATATCTGTTGTTTTATCTGGATATGTCACTGTGACTGGAACTTCTACTTCTCCTGGCGTTTGACCGTCTGGAATTTTTGTTTCATCTACTGTCACTGTATATGGTTGACTGTTTTCTGGATATCCTGGAACAGTCACTTTTGATTTCACTTCATCCGGTGTAGCTTTTTCACCAAAGTGTTTAGTGATTTCTCCTGCTTTAGGATCATATTTCACATTATCCGGTTGTTCGCCGACTGTAACTTTAACTGTGACTTTATCAGTTGTTTTATCTGGGTAAGTGACTGTTACAGGAACATCAAATACGCCAGGTGTTTGACCATTTGGTACTTTTGTTTCGTCATCGATAGTAATAACTGGTTGAGTACCTTCTTTAGGGAAGTTTGGAATTGTAACATTTCCTTTAACTTCATCCGCTGTAGTCGTTGTACCAAAAGGTTTTACTATTGGTTGTGTTGTAGGTTCATACGTAACTGAATCTTTTGGTCCAACTGTTACTTTAACTTTCACAACGTCTGTTGTTTTGTCTGGATATGTGACTGTAACTGGAACTTCAAATTCACCACTTGTTTGACCATCAGGCACTTTACTTGTGTCCACAGTAATAACTGGTTGATCGCCTTCTTTAGGGAAGTCCGGAACACTTACTTTTCCTTTTATTTCTTCTTCAGTTGTAGGTGTACCGTATGGTTTTTTAATCTCTCCTGTAGTCGGTTCATACGTGTCTGAATCTTTTGGTCCTGTTGTCACTTTCACGTTAACAATATCTGTTGTTTTATCCGGATAAGTTACTGTGGCTGGAACTTCTACTTCTCCCGGTGTTTGACCGTCTGGAATTTTTGTTTCATCTACTGTCACTGTATATGGTTGACTGTTTTCTGGATATCCTGGAACAGTCACTTTTGATTTCACTTCATCCGGTGTAGCTTTTTCACCAAAGTGTTTAGTGATTTCTCCTGCTTTAGGATCATATTTCACATTATCCGGTTGTTCACCGACTGTTACTTTCACTGTGACTTTGTCTGTTGTTTTGTCTGGGTAAGTGACGGTTACAGATACATCAAATACGCCAGATGTTTGACCGTTCGGAATCTTAGTTGGATCATCCACTGTTACCACCGGTGTACCTTTATCCGTTGGGAAATCTGGGACTGTTACTTCGTCTTTCACTTCTTGTTCAGTTGTATTTTGACCATATGGTTTTGTGATATTTTCAAATTTCGGTTCATAAGTGTCTGAGTTTTTCGGACCTACATTGACTTTCACATTAACTGTATCTGTTGTTTTATCCGGATAAGTCACGGTTACTGGGACTTCGAATTCTCCACTTGTTTTGCCGTCAGGGACTTTCGTTGTATCAACACTAATAACTGGTTGGTCGCCTTCTTTAGGGAAGTTTGGAATACTCACTTTATCTTTGACTTCATTTTCAGTAGTCGGTGTACCATATGGTTTTGTGATTTCTCCTGCTGTTGGTTCGTATTTATCATTTTGCGGTTGGTCTCCTACTGTTACTGGAACTTTCACATAATCTTTTGTTCCGTCTGGATATGTGACTGTTACAGGGATATCTACTGTTCCTGGTGTTTGACCGTTTGGTATTTGTGCCGGGTTATCGACTGTGACTGTCGGTGTGCCTTTTTCTTTAGGGAAGTCTGGTACTGTGACTTTGTCTTTAACCTCTTGTTCAGTCGTTCCTTGACCAAATGGTTTTGTGATTGGTTGAACTGTTGGTTCATATTTGTCTTTTTGCGGTTGTTCTCCCACTGTTACTGGAACTTTCACATGATCTTTTGTGCCATCTGGATATGTGACTGTTACAGGAACTTCTACTTCTCCTGGCGTTTGACCATTTGGAATTTGTGCCGGATTATCGACTGTGACTGTCGGTGTGCCTTTTTCTTTAGGGAAGTCTGGTACTGTAACTTTGTCTTTCACTTCTTGTTCTGTTGTGCTTTGACCAAATGGTTTTGTGATTGGTTGAACTGTTGGTTCGTATTTATCTTTTTGCGGTTGGTCTCCTACTGTTACCGGAACTTTCACATGATCTTTTGTGCCATCTGGAT
>NZ_KV797506.1:0-1098 GCF_001809385.1 Staphylococcus sp. HMSC055C03 | reverse complement strand
GAACTTTCACATGATCTTTTGTGCCATCTGGATAAGTTACAGTTACAGGTACATCTACTGTTCCTGGTGTTTGGCCGTTTGGTATTTGTGCCGGGTTATCAACTGTGACTGTTGGCGTACCTTTTTCTTTAGGGAAGTCTGGTACTGTAACTTTATCTTTCACTTCTTGTTCTGTTGTGCTTTGACCGAATGGTTTTTTAATTGGTTGAAGTGTTGGCTCATACGTATCTGAGTCTTTTGGTCCAGTTGTAACTTTTACATTGACAATATCTGTTGTGTTGTCTGGATATGTCACTGTGACTGGAACTTCCACTTCTCCCGGTGTTTGACCATCTGGAATTTTTGCTTCATCTACTGACACTGTATATGGTTGACCATTTTCTGGGTAACCTGGAACAGTCACTTTTGATTTCACTTCATCTGGTGTTGCTTTCTCACCGAAATGTTTAGTAATTTCTCCTGTTGTTGGTTGGTAAGTCTCAGAATTTTTTGGTCCTACCGTTACTTTCACATTAACTGTATCAGTAGTTTTATCCGGATATGTGACTGTTACAGGAACTTGAGTTTCTCCGCTAATTTGTCCGTTTGGCAATTTACTTGTATCTACTGTGATAACAGGTTGATCGCCTTCTTTAGGGAAGTTCGGAACATTTACTTTGCCTTTGACTTCTTGTTCTGTTGTTGGTGTACCGTATGGTTTTGTAATTTCTCCCGCTGTTGGTTCATATTTATCTTTTTGCGGTTGTTCTCCCACTGTTACCGGAACTTTCACATGGTCTTTTGTGCCATCTGGATATGTGACTGTTACAGGGACATCTACTGTTCCTGGTGTTTGACCGTTTGGTATTTGTGCTGGGTTATCAACTGTGACTGTCGGTGTACCTTTATCCGTTGGAAAATCTGGGACTGTTACTTTGTCTTTAACCTCTTGTTCTGTTGTGTTTTGACCAAATGGTTTTTTAATTGGTTGAATTGTTGGTTCATATTTATCTTTTTGCGGTTGTTCTCCCACTGTTACTGGCACGTTCACATGGTCTTTTGTTCCGTCTGGATAAGTCACTGTGACTGGGACTTCTACTGTTCCTGGTGTTTGACCAT
>NZ_KV797505.1:54909-55548 GCF_001809385.1 Staphylococcus sp. HMSC055C03 | reverse complement strand
ATGGTTTTTTAATTGGTTGAATTGTTGGTTCATAAGTGTCTGAATCTTTCGGTCCTACGGTTACTTTCACATTCACTGTGTCTGTTGTTTTATCTGGATATGTCACTGTGACAGGGACTTGAGTTTCTCCACTAACTTGTCCATTTGGCAATTTATTTGTATCAACTGTGATTACAGGTTGAGTGCCTTCTTTAGGGAAGTTAGGTACATTTACTTTGCCTTTGACTTCTTCCACAGTAGTTGGAGTTCCATATGGTTTCGTAATTTCTCCTGTTGTTGGTTGATAAGTTTCAGAATCTTTCGGTCCTACGGTTACTTTCACATTCACTGTGTCTGTTGTTTTATCTGGATATGTCACTGTGACAGGGACTTGGAACACGCCACTTGTTTGACCATTTGGTAATTTTGTTGGATCCGTTATCGTTACTACAGGTGTGCCTTTTTCTTTAGGAAATTCTGGAACACTTACTTTTTCTTGAACTTCTTCCGCAGTAGTTGGTGTACCGTATGGTTTTGTGATTTCTCCTACTGTTGGTTCATATTTGTCTTTTTGTGGTTGTTCTCCTACAGTTACTGGAACTTTCACATGATCTTTTGTACCGTCCGGATAAGTCACTGTGACTGGGACTTCTACTGTTC
>NZ_KV797505.1:45463-54809 GCF_001809385.1 Staphylococcus sp. HMSC055C03 | reverse complement strand
GTTTTGTGATTGGTTGAACTGTTGGTTCATATTTATCTTTTTGTGGTTGTTCACCTACAGTTACTGGAACTTTCACATGGTCTTTTGTGCCATCTGGATAAGTTACAGTTACTGGGACTTCTACTGTTCCTGGTGTTTGACCATTTGGAATTTGGGCAGGGTTATCGACTTTGATTGTCGGTGTACCTTTTTCTTTAGGGAAATTCGGCACTGCGACTTTATCTTTCACTTCTTGTTCAGTTGTACCTTGACCATATGGTTTTGTGATTGAACCTGTTGTTGGTTGGTACGTATCTGAGTCTTTCGGTCCGACTGTCACTTTCACATTCACTGTATCTGTTGTTTTATCTGGATATGTTACTGTGACTGGGACTTGGAACACGCCACTTGTTTGACCGTTTGGTAAGTTGTTTGTATCAACAGTAATGACTGGTTGTGCACCTGTTTTAGGGAAGTTTGGAACACTTACTTTTCCTGTTACATCATTTGATGTTGTTGGTGTACCATATAGTTTTGCAATTTCTCCCGCTGTTGGTTGATATTTATCATTATCAGGTTGAACTCCTATTGTCACTTTGACATTCACTGTGTCCGTTGTTTTGTCAGGATAAGTCACTGTAACGGGAACTTGGAACTCACCGCTTGTTTGACCATTTGGCAACTTGCTTGTATCAACTGTGATTGTTGGTGTGCCTTTGTCTTTAGGGAAATTCGGTACTGCGACTTTATCTTTTACTTCTTGTGCTGTTGTTGCTTGACCGTATGGTTTTGTAATTTCTCCTGTAGTTGGTTGGTACGTATCTGAATCTTTTGGTCCTGTAATAACAGGTACATTTACTACTTCACTTGTACCATCTGGATATTGTACAGTCACTGGTACATTTACTGTTCCTGGTGTTTGACCATCTGGAATTGTTGAAGTATCTACTGTATAAGTCGGTTGATTACCATTTCCTGGGAAATTAGGTACAGAAACTTTTGATTTCACTTCATTTTCATCTGTTTTTTGACCAAATGGTTTATGGATTGCTTCAGTTGCCGGTTGATATTTATCGTTATCAGGTTGTACTTTTGTAGTAACCGGAACTTCAATAACTTCTGAAGAATTATCAGGATAATGTACAGTCACCGGTACATTCACTGTACCTGGTGTTTGGCCATCTGGAATTGTTGTTTCATCCACTGTATAAGTTGGTTGATTACCTCCAGCTGGGAAGTCTGGTACAGATACTTTTCCTGTGATTTCACCAGGTGTTGCTTTATGACCGAAGTCTTTTTCAACTGAACCTGCAGTTGGCGTATATTTGTCTTTATCAGATTGTGCTTTTGTGACTACTGGTACATTAACGTGCGCAACAGAACCATCTGGATACGTAACAGTAACAGGTACTAGAACTTTACCAGGCGTATTTCCATCAGGTAATTTATCAGGATGATCTATTGTTATTGTAGGTTTTTTAAGATGAGTCGGATATTTAGGGAATGTGACATGACTCATAACATCTTCTTCAGTTGCTGGTTGTCCAAATTCTTTAGTAACTGTTTGCGCTTTTGGTGGATATTTATTAGCTTCTGTTATATGAACAATTACAGATGAACCAGCGATATCGTTACCACCAGAAACAAGTACTGCAGTATAAATATCACCTTCCTGAGCCTCTTTAGGAATCGTAAATCCACTTACTTGTTCTCCTCGTTTCGGCGTTGTAAAGTCCGGAGCTCTATGCACTGTTTGTCCGCTAGGATCTCTCCATTCGATGTGTGTAGGCATTGGTGGTACATCACCATTAGGCAATTTAACATTAACACGACTGCCTGGTGCTGCTGGGTTGTCTGTCGCATTATACGGTACAGTATGAAGATCAATGGTATCCGATGGACTCAATACTACCGCAAAGTTCACATTCGCCCATTGTTGAACCCCTGAATAAGGTGCTGAAATTGGTACGAAAGAGATATTTTGGTTCGCTTTTCTAAATTCTGGTGAGGTAAATCCTGAATACGTTTGGACGAGTTTACCTTTAGTATTTAGCACAAAACCATAAATATGATCTACATCCAAAGTACCATTAGGGAATTTAGCTGCGTAAACCCCATTTCCATCAACCACTGAAACAACAGTAGCTGAAATATATTCTGGATGCGCAGTTAATAATCTTTTCGCAGCTGCAGCACGTTCATGTACAGGTACACGTTGTACTTCATTTCTATAAGCTGCTGCACCTTGTGAAGTTAATGAACTTAATACAACTTTATAACCCGCTGCGACTCTATCTCCTAAATTTGGGTTATAGTTAGGACCAGTTGCTGAGTTGGCTCTATCTCCACCTGAGCTTTCTATCCAAACTTTACCACGAACGACATTATAACCATCACCAGCTAATAGTTCTGGATTACTATGGTTACCTTCGCTTGTAATCCATTGATTTTTAGGTTTCGTCATATAATTACCGACTGGCACTTCAGCCATAAAAATACCTGTGCGGCCAATATTTTTACCTACTACTGGAGTTTGCCCCATATTGTTATCAGTAAATGTGTCTACAAATACACCTGGATAGAATCCACCGGCTTGTCGTAACATTGTCGCTTTGTTGCCATTAGGTAATGTAAAATCTGGAATAGCAAAACGATATTTTTGTCCTTTAAAAGCTTTATATACATGGTGTTTACCTGTCGCATCTGTCCAACCTTGTCTTAAGTCAAAGGCACCTGGACCATCTTGTGCACTGTCATCACGATTTTTATTATGTGTATATGCACGATAAATTGGTGAAATTGATCCATCTTTGTCCATCCATTGTAAATAAACCGGTGTATTGACAGGTACAGGTGCTAAACCATTTGTACCTACAGATGGGATACCTTGGTCCGCCATCCAAGCACGACCGGAAATTAAGTTAGTTTTACTTAATTCATCTGAACCTGAACGAACATAACCGTTTTTAATCGCATCTGCATCAATAATTATCGGTTCTATTGGAAGCGTTACCGCATATTTTACAAAGTCTGGATTATCTGCCACTTGTTCTGCCTCTGTAGTCAAATCTTCACGTACAGCAGGTTTATACCAAGTTTCATATTCATGGGACAATTGATAAAGTAAAGCTTGTTGAATTTCTTCGGGTGTGGCTTGACTGTCTAAATTCAATTCTTGAATTAAAGTCTGTGCTTCTTCTATAGAGACGCCTGAAGATTGTGCATAAAATTCAGCAGCTGTATTCAAATCTTGAACTTGTTGAATGTCTAAAATAGATTGAGGTACTTCTACTTTAGGTGTTTCAGCTACTTTTTGAACTGTTGTGTTTGTCTCAAACGGAGCTGTTTCTGTTGAAACTTCTTGTGATTTTGGAGCTGCAGTCGCTTCTTTTTCGACTGTTGGATCTACAACTTCTTGATGATCAGAAGTTGCTTTTTCTGTTGAATCATTACTAGCTTTTGTTGGTAGTGATTCAACTTCTGTTTTCGGTACTTCTTTAGTTTCATCTGGTGTTGTTATTTCAGATGATGTAGTTACTGCAGTTTCATTAACAACTGCATCTGCATGATTCACTTCAACATTAGTGTCTTTGTCTGGTGTTGTTGCGTTAACTGTAGATGTGGTTGATGTTTCAGCTGCTTTCGCATCTTGTGTATTCACCCCGAATAATAAGATAGCTCCTACTAGAATAGAAGCAGTACCTACAGTGAATTTACGAATAGAATATTTGTTTTTTCTATCCGGTTGGAAAGATGCTTTGTTCTTAGATGTGTGTTCGTCTTTCAACCTAGACACTCCTTAATTTTAATTTAGGCATGCAAAATAATAACAAGAATAATCCCTTTCACCCCTTCTTGCTCTCTTTGAAAATTACAGATTCGAATTCTTCTTATCATCATACATAGCACCAAATAAATTATAACACTTATCTAATTGTACGTAACAATATTTCGGGTTCGTTTTCCTTATGTTATTTTATAAAAAAACGTTATAATTTAACCCAAACTAATTAACGCATATCTAATTTTAGTTATCTTTCAGAAAGAGAATTGAATATGCTTTTCTATGAATTTTAGACATACAAATAACATTACAATATAAAAAAAAGAATGGATTGCTCCATTCCCAATGTGTTTTACTATTATAGTTTTCTTAGATTTATTTAATTTTCTTGTTCTTGATCAATCCATTCTAACATCAAGTCAAAGTGTCTGCCTTCAGGTTCAATGTTATCCATATGAGCTAAACTTGAAAATGCATATAAATCAATCGTGTTTTCAGTATTTTTTGTCACATAATCAATCGTTGTATCAATCTCTACTTGTGTATCATCAAAACCATGAATGATTAATGTTTTAGTATTCAATGGCAAACGTGAAATGGGTGATGCCGCATATAATATATCTTCTGAAACATCACCAAAATATTCTTCTGCTGCGTTTCGTCCTAATTCCTTCGCTTTTGTATACGGTACATCAGTGACAGGTGATAATGCGACAATTCTATCCGCTTCATCTTCATTATTTAATACGAGTTGTCCACCTACTGAATGCCCTATAAGAATCAATGATTGACCTTCACCTACAAATTCAGAATTTCTAAATGTTTGAACTGCTTTTTTAACATCTTCTTCTGGTATAGGCCATTTATGTTCTCCACGACGATATTCAACATTTGCGACATTGTAGCCTTTATTTGTTAAAACTTCAATCATTTTATCATTTAAAGAACGATCAAATTTTTGGCGCCAATAACCACCATGAACTAACACAATCCATTTATCAGCATGTTCTCCATTTTTATCATTTGATGCATAAACATCAATTAATTGTTCTTCATGGTCTCCATAATATAATACTTCCATCGATAATCACTCCTAAGTGAATGTGATTTTCTAGCACTAACTCTTTACCCCCTTTTGTCAGTACCCACACTTTGCCGGCTGATAATACATACAAGTTGATGAAGTCTGCGTTTGTCACATAAAATTAGCCGACAAACCTAGAAGATTTGCCGGCCATTTAAATGATAGCTGTGTTATTATTTTAAGCTGTCTTGAATTTTTTTGATTTCATCTTGTTTTAAATCAACCACGATTTCGCCATCTTTAACTTCTTCTTTTAAAGCTTTTTGAGCTTCTTTAGAATGATAAAGTGCCGCAACTTTTTTCAATGTTTTATCGTCTTTGTCTTTAGAGTTTACTGCGATAATGTTGATGTATGGTTGTGATGCTTTTGTATCATCTTTTTCTAAGTAGATTGGATCTTTCTTCGCATCTAAACCTGCTTTAGTTGCTACGCCGTTGTTGATAACTGAAATATCTACATCGTCTAATGCACGTGCTGTTTGTTGTGCATCTACTGCTTTGATATCTAAATTCTTTTTGTTTTCTTCGATATCTTTAATGCCGCCTTTTAAGCCGAAGTCTTTAGAAAGTTTGATGTAACCTGCTTTTTCTAATAATTTTAATGCACGTGCTTGGTTAGAAACATCGTTTGGAATGATAACTTTCGCACCGTCTTTTAAGTCTTTAATGTCTTTAATCTTTTTAGAATAGATACCTAATGGCGCAAATACTGTCGTACGAATCGGTGTGATTTTTGTACCTTTATTCGCTTTTTCATATTGATCTAAGAATGCAAAGTGTTGGAATGCGTTCATTTCGATATCCCCATCGTTTAGCGCCTTGTTTGGTACATTGTAATCAGAGAATTGTTTAACTTTCACTGTAATACCATCTTTTTTCGCAAGTTCTGCAACTTTATCCCATACTTTTGTTTCGTTAGATGCTACGCCGACTGTAACTGTTTTACTATCATCTTTCTTACCGCATGCAGCTAAAAGAACCACAAATGCGATTGCTAATACTAATAATTTCTTCATTCAATGACTTCCCCTTTACTTGTTTAATTTCTACGAATTTTCTTAGCCAAGACATTCCCTAAAGATTGAATCAGCTGAACCATAATAACTAAAATGACTACTGTAATCACAATGACGATTGTGTCGAAACGTTGATAACCATAAGCAAGTGCCAGGTCACCAATACCGCCTCCGCCGACAGCACCGGCCATGGCAGTTGCTCCAATTAAACCGATAATTGCTGTTGTTAATGCTAAAATCAATGAACCTAATGCTTCAGGTAATAAGAAGTAACGGATGATTTGAAGCGGTGATGCACCCATCGCATTTGCTGCTTCAATCACACCTGAATTCACTTCTAATAATGAGTTTTCAACCAATCTCGCAATATAAGGTGCGACATAAACTGTTAACGGTACGATTGCAGCGGCTGTCCCAATTGATGTACCTACCACTAATTTTGTGAATGGTACAATCGCAATTAATAAAATAATGAAGGGTACCGAACGCAATACGTTGATGACAGGGTTGAGAATATGATAAATCACCACATTTTCCCATATTCCATCTTTCTTAGTGACTACAAGTAATACACCAAGCGGAATACCGATTAAAGAACCGATTACTAATGAAATAGAGACCATCAATAACGTTTGATATAACGCCTCCATTAATTGAGACGAATCTAATGTAGATCCAAGCATGTTATACGACCTCCTCAAATTCAATATGACTTTGTTTCATATAATCAAATGCACGTTGCTTACTTTCATTTGATCCTTTGATACGAAGTGTTAAATAACCGACTGAAGTATCTTGAATATCTGACATCGATGCATAAATAACATTCACATCTAAATTGAATTCTTTAATTAATGTTTGAATCACTGACAATCCAATTTGTGAACCTTCTAGATAAACTTTGACGTCCACATAATCTGCGTCAGTTGGTAATTGATGAATCATCTTATCACTAATATCTGTACTGATAACTGTAGAAACGAAGCTTTTCGCAGTTTTCGTCTTAGGATGACTGAACACCTCTAATACACTGCCGATTTCGATGACACTGCCTTGCTCCATAACCGCAACTTTATCGCAGATTTGTTGAATCACGTCCATTTCATGGGTAATCAATAAAATGGTAACGTCAAATGTTCGATTGACCTTCTTCAACAATCGCAAGATTGAATCTGTTGTTGCTGGGTCTAAAGCACTTGTTGCTTCATCACATAACAAGATTTTAGGATCAGTAACCAAAGCTCTCGCAATCGCAACTCTTTGTTTTTGACCACCCGATAACTCATTAGGATACTGTGAACCTTTATCTCCTAAACCTACGAACTCAAGCATTTCGTCAACTTTCTCTTTTATGTATGACTTTTCCTTGCCTTCAAGGATGAGCGGCATCGCAACATTATTGAATACTGTCTTAGAATTTAATAAATTGAAATGCTGGAAAATCATGCCTATATTTTTCTTCACTTTACGCAATTCTTTTTTGCTGTATTGATTGATGTCATGACCATCCACAATAATGTTTCCTGATGTCACATTTTCAAGCTTATTGACTAATCGGATTAACGTACTTTTACCAGCACCGCTATACCCGATGACGCCGAATATTTCTTGGCGTTCTACAGTAAAGCTGACATCTTTCAAAGCCTGAATTTCCGTTGAGCGTTTACGGAATGTTTTATTGACATCCTTGAACTCAATCATAGGTAAATCCCCCTTAATAATTTGAAATAAATGAATGTTAACTATTTTGAGATAACTCTATAAAAAGAAAATCCCGAGGACTAATGAAACAAGTCCTCGGGATACATATATCGGCTCGTCTCATCTTCACAGTGTTCTACTGTAGGAATTGGCACAGTAATTAATCTTCATAATTAATCCTGTTGCCGAGGCTTCGCAGGGCCTGTCCCTCCGCCTCTCTGGATAAGATAGTTTTATTCAATTCATTTATATTCCATATATTACAAAGTCTGACAGAAAAAGTCAACATTATTTTTCAGAAATTTAGATAAATTTATTCAATTCAAAAAATCTAAAATAAGAAAGCGATTACATTACTCGCAATAAAAAGAACCAGGCCGAAGCCCGGTTCTTACATACTTAGAACTTAATCTTATTCTTCTTCTTTACGACGTCTTGATCCAAGTACTGTTGTTGCACCTAAACCAGCCATAATTGCACCATAAACTAATGCTGCTGTATCGTCTGAACCTGTTTCAGGTAAAGCTTTAGCTGTTTGTTTAGGTTTTGTTGTTACTTTTGGCTGTGGTTGTTCTACATTATGATAAACCACTTTATGCGTAGTTTGTTTACCTACGAATTTATGACCATGATCATTATTTACATTAATGAATCCAGTATAACCATGAGTATCCGATGTTGGTGTACCATTGTTTCCACCTGGTGTAACTGTATCTGGTGTTGTATTTGGTACTGGCACTGTATTCGGTACTGGCACTGTATTTGGCACCGGTACTGTATTCGGTACTGGTACCGGTGTTGGCACTGGTGTCGGTACTGGTGGTGTCACAGTATTGTGTTGTGCTGGAACCAATGGAATCATTGGAATTGTCACTTTTGGTGTGTCTGGTTTTCTGCAAGGTACGATAATTCTTGTATTATCTGCACATTGTAATATTACATTACCTTTCACATCATGATTATATCCAATAATCACAACCGCGTTACCGTTCGCATCACAAGGAATATCAACACGTTGACCATCGCTAAAGATAATCACATTCGTATTATCATTATCAATGTAGTTATTGATGATATATATCGGTTGTGTTGGTTGAGCATCTCTGCCATCGCGACCATCTCTGCCGTCACGTCCATCTCGACCGTCTCTACCATCATTTCCTTTTTGAATAGTGATTCTTGATCCATCACTAAATTCAATCACTGTATTACCATTTGGATCTTGGCTTGTACCTTTGACTGTAACTGAAATGCCGTCTTTGCCTTTCGGTACTGTAATTGAGTTGCCATCACTGAAGTGAATAACAGTGTTGCCGTCCGCATCTTTTTCAGTGCTTGTAACTGTTAATGGTGCTGCATCTTTACCATCTACACCGTCTTTACCTGGGTCACCTTTTTCTCCTTTAGGAATGACAATTTCTTTACCGTCAGAGAATGTAACTTTTGTATCACCATTTGGTTGCGGTTCTACTTTCGCAACTGTAACCGAATCGCCTTTAGCACCTTTATCGCCTTTTGCGATTGTGATTTCATGTCCATCAGAGAATGTGACTTTCGTATTACCTTCTGGTGTTGTTTCTGTGCTTTGAACTGTAACTGATGTACCATCTTTACCGTCTTTGGCTTTTGGAAGTACAACTTTTGAACCGTCAGAGAAAGTCACTACTGTATTACCGTCAGCGTCAGGCGTTGTACTTTGAACAGTAATTGATTTACCGTCCGCACCATTTTGTCCAGCGTCACCTTGTGCACCAGTATCACCTTTGTCGCCTTTTTCTCCTT
>NZ_KV797505.1:44470-45363 GCF_001809385.1 Staphylococcus sp. HMSC055C03 | reverse complement strand
CAGTTTTTTCAACTGTAATTGATTTACCATCTTGTGCTTTTGGAATTGTGACTGTTGTACCATCGCTAAATGTCACTTCAGTATTACCATCAGGTGTTTGTGTAGAGCCTGTGATTGTTAATGGTTTCGCATCTGCGCCATTTTGACCCGCTTCACCTTGTGCTCCAGTATCACCTTTGTCGCCTTTTTCTCCTTTAGGAATTGTAACTTCTTTACCGTCAGAGAATGTAACTTTTGTATCGCCGTTTGGTTGTGGTTCTACTTTCGCGACTGTGACTGAATCACCTTTTTCTCCTTTATCGCCTTTTGCGATTGTGACTGTAGTGCCATCAGAGAATGTAACTTTTGTATCGCCTTCTGGTGTTTTTTCTGTGCCTTGAACTGTGATAGATTGACCATTTAAGCCGTTTTGACCCGCTTCTCCAGTGTCACCTTTATCACCTTTCGCACCTTTAGGTATTGTGACTGTTGAGCCATCACTAAATGTCACAACTATATTACCATCCGCATCTGGTTCAGTTTTTTCAACTGTAATTGATTTACCATCTTGCGCTTTTGGAATAGTCACTTCATGTCCGTCTGAGAAGACTACTTTCGTGCTGCCATCTGGTTGGACTTCAGAAGATTGAACTGTCACGGATTGACCGTCTGCGCCATTCGCACCAGTATCACCTTTGTCGCCTTTTTCTCCTTTAGGAATAGTAAGTTCTTTACCATCACTAAATGTGACTTTTGTATCGCCATTTGGTTGTGGCTCTACTTTTGCGACTGTGACTGATTGACCGTCTGCACCATTGTGTCCAGCATCGCCTTTTTCGCCTTTAGGGATAACAACTTCGTGACCATCGCTGAATGTTACTTTTGTTGAACCATCTGGTTGAACAGCTGTTTCA
>NZ_KV797505.1:43641-44370 GCF_001809385.1 Staphylococcus sp. HMSC055C03 | reverse complement strand
TTGTTGAACCATCTGGTTGAACAGCTGTTTCAGTAATTGTGATTGACTTACCGTCCACGCCGTCTTTCGCTTTTGGAATAACGACTTTAGATCCATCATTGAATGTGATTTCTGTGTTGCCATCTTTATCAGGTTGAACACTTTGAACCGTAATTGATTTACCATCCGCACCGTTTTGACCTGCTTCACCTTGTGCACCTGCGTCACCTTTATCGCCTTTTGCGATTGTGATTGAAGTACCATCTGAGAACGTTACTTTAGTATCGCCTTCTGGTGTTTTTTCAGTGCCTTGAACCGTAATAGACTTACCGTCTGCGCCATCTTTCGCTTTTGGAATAACGACTTTAGATCCGTCACTGAATGTCACTTCAGTATTGCCATCAGGTGTTTGCGTTGAACCTGTAACTGTTAATGGTGTCGCATCTTTACCTGCTTCACCTTGTGCACCAGTATCACCTTTCGCACCTTTTGGAATTGTGACTGATGAACCATCTGAGAATGTCACAACAATATTACCTTCAGCATCAGGGGCAGTTTTATCAACTGTAATTGATTTACCGTCTTGTGCTTTAGGGATTGTTACTTCATGGCCATCTGAGAAGACAACTTTCGTGCTGCCATCTGGTTGAACTTCAGAAGATTTAACTGTCACGGATGTTCCGTCTGCACCATTCGCACCAGTATCACCTTTATCGCCTTTTTCACCTTTTGCGATTGTGACTGTAGTAC
>NZ_KV797505.1:42645-43541 GCF_001809385.1 Staphylococcus sp. HMSC055C03 | reverse complement strand
TATCGCCTTCTGGTGTTTTTTCAGTGCCTTGAACTGTAATTGATTGACCTGCGGCACCTGTTTCACCAGTATCGCCTTTATCACCTTTCGCACCTTTAGGAATCACAACTTTAGTGCCGTCTGAGAATGTCACTTCAGTGTTACCATCTGGAGTTTGTGTAGATCCTGTAACTGTTAATGGTGTTGCATCTTTACCTGCTTCACCTTGAGCCCCAGCATCTCCTTTTTCTCCTTTAGGAATAGTAACTTCTTTACCGTCACTAAATATTACTTTAGTTGAACCATCTGGTTGCGGTTCTACTTTAGCGACTGTGATTGATTGACCATCTGCACCATTTTGTCCAGCGTCACCTTTATCGCCTTTTTCTCCTTTAGGAATAATGACTTCATGGCCATCACTGAATGTCACTTTCGTTGATCCGTCTGGTTGAACAGCAGTTCCTGTAACTGTAACTGATTTACCATCCGTACCATTTACGCCATCTTTCGCTTTCGGAATGACAACTTTAGATCCGTCTGAGAATGTCACTTCTGTATTGCCATCTTTATCAGGTTGAACGCTTTGTACAGTAATAGATTGACCGTCTTTACCATTTTGTCCATCAACACCAGCTGCACCTGTGTCACCTTTTTCACCTTTTGCGATTGTGACTGTAGTACCATCTGAGAATGTGACTTTCGTATCGCCCTCTGGTGTTTTTTCAGTGCTTTGGACTGTAATAGATTTTCCGTCTTTACCATCCACGCCGTCTTTCGCTTTCGGAATCACGACTTTAGATCCGTCTGAGAAGTTAACCACTGTATTACCATCTGCATCAGGAGCAGAGTTTTCTACAGTAATAGATTTACCATCTTGACCTGCATCACCTTTGTCGCCTTTTTCTCCTTTAGGAATC
>NZ_KV797505.1:37612-42545 GCF_001809385.1 Staphylococcus sp. HMSC055C03 | reverse complement strand
CCTTTGTCGCCTTTTTCTCCTTTAGGAATCACAATTTCACGTCCATCACTGAATGTGACTTTTGTAGAACCGTCAGGTTGAACTTCGCTACCAGTGACTGTAATTGATTGACCATCTTTACCATCCACGCCGTCTTTTGCTTTCGGAATGACAACTTTAGAACCGTCGCTGAATGTCACTTCAGTATTGCCTTCTGGTGTTTGTGTTGAACCTGTGATTGTTAATGGAGCCGCATCTTTACCAGCTGCACCTGTATCACCTTTATCTCCTTTTGGAATTGTGACTGTTTTACCATCTGAGAATGTCACAACTGTGTTGCCATCTGCATCAGGTTTTGAACTATCTACCGTTACAGATTGACCATCAGCACCTTTAGGAATTGTGATGACTTTACCGTCAGAGAATGTGACTTTTGTAGCGCCTTCTGGAGTTGTTTCAGTACTTGTAATTGTGATTGAAGTACCTGGGTCACCTTTATCTCCTTTTTCACCTTTAGGAATGATGACATCATGACCATCACTGAATGTAAGTTTTGTTGAACCATCTGGTTGAACAGCTGTTTCAGTGATTGTGATTGATTGACCATCTTTACCATTCACACCATCTTTGGCTTTTGGAATTGTCGCATGTGAACCATCGCTGAAGTCTAATATTGTATTACCGTCAGGATCTTGAGATGTACCAGTGACTGTAAGTGGGGCTGCGTCTTTACCAGCTTCACCTTTGTCGCCTTTTTCACCTTTCGCAATCGTGATAGATGTACCATCAGAGAATGTCACTTTCGAATTACCTTCTGGTGTTGTTTCAGTAGCGGTAATTGTGATTGCTTTACCGTCTTTACCATCTACGCCGTCTTTAGCTTTCGGAATGACAACTTTAGATCCGTCTGAGAATGTGACTTCTGTATTGCCATCTTTATCTGGAGCAACGTTTTGAACTGTAATAGATTGACCATCTTTACCGTTTGCGCCGGTTGCGCCAGTATCACCTTTATCCCCTTTAGAAATGACAGCTTGTGAACCATCACTGAAGTGAACGACTGTATTACCAACATCATCTTTTGTTGTTTCAGTGACTGTTAATGGTGCTGCATCTTTACCAGCTGCACCTGTATCACCTTTGGCACCTTTAGGAATTGTTACTTCTTTGCCATCAGAGAAGACAACTTTTGTATCGCCGTTTTCTTGTGGTGTCACACTTGTGATTGTGATAGATGTACCATCTTTTCCGTCAGCACCCGCTGCGCCTGTGTCACCTTTGTCGCCTTTAGAAACAGTGGCAGTGCTACCGTCGCTGAAGTGAATCACGGTATTGCCATCCGCATCTTTTTCAGAACCTGTAACTGTAAGAGGTTTAGCATCTTGTCCGGCATCACCTTTGTCGCCTTTAGGGATTGTTACTTTTTTACCATCGCTGAAGACAACTTCAGAATCACCATTTGGTAATTTATTGATTTGATCAACAGTTACTGAAGTACCGTCTGCACCTTTTTCACCAGCGTCACCTTTATCTCCTTTAGAGATTGTCGCAGTTCCGCCATCGCTGAAGTGGATGACTGTGTTGCCATCTTTATCTTTTTCAGTACTTTGAACAGTTAACGGTGCAGCATCTGCGCCTTTTTCACCTTGTGCACCAGTTTCACCTTTGTCCCCTTTAGCACCTTTTGGAATAGTCACTTTTGTGCCATCTGAGAATGTCACTTCGATATCGCCATTATCTAAAGGTTTTGTGCCTTGAACTGTGATTGAGTCACCTGCATCACCTTTTGCGCCTTTAGGGATTGTAATCTTAGTTCCATCTGAGAATGTTACTTCATTATCACCATTATCAAGCACTTTACTTGAAGTAATTGTGATTGATTTACCATCTACACCGGCTGCGCCAGTTTCACCTTTGTCGCCTTTGTTGATTGTAATAGAGTGACCATCTGAGAAGTTAACTTTCGTATTACCTTCAGGTGTAGTTTCTGTACCTGTGATAGTGATTGAAGCACCATCTTTACCAGCTTCACCTTGAGCACCTGTGTCGCCTTTCGCGCCTTTAGGAATCACAACTTGTGAACCATCACTGAATGTTACAACTGTATCACCATCCGCATTTGGTTCAGATGATTTTACTGTAATAGATGCGCCATCTTTACCGTTAGGAACTGTAATTGATTTACCATCACTAAATGTAACTTTTGTGCCATCTGGTGTTTGTTCAGAGCTTTGAACAGTCACTGAAGTACCGTCTGCGCCTTTTTCACCTGCAGCACCTGTATCACCTTTATCCTCTTTAGGAATTTCAAGTGTTTTACCGTCTGAGAATGTCACTTGTTTATTACCATTTGGTAATGTTTCAGTTTTTGTGATTGTCACTGATGTACCATCTTTACCTTTTGGCACTGTGATAGATTGACCATCAGAGAATGTCACTTTTGTATCCCCGTTTGCTTGTGGTTCGATACTTGCGATTGTGATAGACGTACCATCTTTACCAGCTGCACCTGTATCACCTTTCGCACCTGTATCACCTTTATCTCCTTTAGAGACTGTTGCTGTTTGACCATCACTGAAGTGAATAACAGTGTTGCCCGCTTCATCTTTAGTAGTTTCTGTAACTGTGAGTGGTTTAGCGTCTGCGCCAGCTGCGCCTGTATCGCCTTTTTCACCTTTAGGAATTGTTAATTCTTTGCCATCTGAGAAGACTACTTTTGTATCGCCATTGGCTTGTGGTTCGATACTCTTAATTGAAACAGATTCGCCTTTTTCACCAGTAGCACCAGTTGCGCCTGTCGCACCTGTATCGCCTTTATCTCCTTTAGAGATAGTCGCTGTTGAGTTATCACTGAAGTGAACAACTGTATTGCCAGCCGCATCTTTAGTTTCACCAGTAACTGTTAATGGTGCAGCGTCTTTACCATTCGCTCCAGCTGCGCCTGTTTCACCTTTATCCCCTTTAGAGACAGTGGCTGTTTGGCCATCGCTGAAGTGAATAACTGTGTTGCCTTCTGGATCTTTAGTTGTGCTAGTTACTGTAAGTGGTTCAGCGTCTTTACCAGCTGCACCTGTGTCACCTTTCGCACCTTTAGGAATTGTTAATTCTTTACCATCTGAGAAGATAACTTTTGTATCGCCATTGGCTTGTGGTTCGATACTCTTAATTGAAACAGATTCACCTTTTTCACCTGTCGCACCTGTATCGCCTTTATCTCCTTTAGAGATGACTGCTTGTGAACCGTCACTGAAGTGAACGACTGTATTGCCAGCTGCATCTTTATCAGTTTTTGTGACTGTTAATGGCGCTGCATCTTTACCAGCTGCACCTGCATCACCTTTAGCTCCTTTAGGGATAGTAACGTTGCTGCCATCACTAAAGTGTACAACAGTATTGCCGTCTTTATCTGGAGCAGAACTTTCTACAGTTACAGATTGACCATCTTTACCTTTTGGTATTGTGATAACATGTCCATCACTGAATGTAACTTTTGTATCTCCAGTTGGTGTTGTTTCAGTGTTTGTGATAGTAACTGAAGTACCATCTGCACCTTTTTCACCTGTGGCACCAGTTTCACCTTTGTCACCTTTAGAAACAGTCGCTGTTTGACCATCACTGAAGTGGATGACTGTATTACCATCAGCATCTTTAGTTGTGCTAGTTACTGTAAGTGGTTTAGCGTCTGCGCCGGCTGCACCTGTATCACCTTTGGCCCCTTTTGGAATTGTTAATTCTTTACCATCTGAGAAGATGACTTTTGTATCACCATTGGCTTGTGGTGTGATACTTGTGATTGAAATTGAATCACCTTTTTCACCTTTCTCACCAGTAGCTCCGGTAGCACCTGTTTCACCAGTCGCACCTTGTGCACCCGTATCACCTTTGTCTCCTTTAGAAATAACGGCTTGTGAACCATCACTAAAGTGTACAACAGTATTTCCAGCTGCATCTTTATCAGTTTTTGTGACTGTTAATGGTGCGGCGTCTTTACCAGCTGCACCTACGTCACCTTTATCTCCTTTAGAAACAGTTGCTGTTTGACCATCGCTGAAATGGATCACTGTATTACCTTCAGGGTCTTTTGTTGTTTCTGTGACTGTAAGAGGTTTAGCATCCGCACCTGCTGCGCCTGTATCACCCTTGTCACCTTTCGCACCCTTAGGAATTGTTAATTCTTTACCGTCTGAGAAGACTACTTTTGTATCACCATTGGCTTGTGGTGTGATACTTGTGATTGAAATTGAATCACCTTTTTCGCCTTTAGCACCTGTTTCACCAGTTGCACCTTGTGCCCCAGTATCACCTTTGTTCCCTTTAGAGATTGTTGCGTGAGAACCATCACTGAAGTTCACAATTGTATTGCCTTGCGCATCTTTAGTTTCACCAGTCACTGTTAACGGTGCGGCATCTTTACCTGCGGCACCTGTTGCGCCTGTGTCCCCTTTATCTCCTTTAGGAATTTCAAGTTTCTTACCGTCTGAGAATGTTACTTCTTTATTTCCATTAGGAAGTGTTTTAGTTTCAGTAATTGTAACTGAAGTACCATCTTGACCTTTAGGAATTTCGAATGATTTTCCATCAGTAAAGGTTACTTTTGTTGTACCGTCAGCTAATGTTTCGATTTTATCGATTCCAATAGATGTACCGTTTTTACCCGGATCTCCTTTAGCACCTTGAGCTCCTGTTTCACCACGGTCACCTTTATCTACAGTAATTGTAGAGCCATCACTAAAGTGTACTAATGTATTACCTTGACCATCTTTTTCAGATGAAGTTACTGTCAATGGTGCGGCATCTTTACCTGCGGCACCTGTTGCACCTGTATCACCTTTAGAAATTGTAGCGGTTTTACCATCGCTGAAATGTACAACTGTGTTGCCAGCTGCGTCTTTTGTTTCTTTAACAACTGTTAACGGCGCTGCATCTTCTCCTTTATCTCCCTTAGCACCTTTTG
>NZ_KV797505.1:37041-37512 GCF_001809385.1 Staphylococcus sp. HMSC055C03 | reverse complement strand
TACCTGCGGCTCCTGTTGCGCCTGTTTCACCTTTATCTCCTTTAGAGATTGTTGCTGTTTGACCGTCGCTGAAGTGGACCACTGTGTTACCAGCTGCGTCTTTTGTTTCATTGACAACTGTTAACGGTGCAGCATCTTCTCCTTTATCTCCCTTAGCACCTTTTGGTACTACGATGGATTTACCGTCACTGAAGTTGACTTTGATATCACCATTCGCTTGTGGTTCTGTTGATGTGATTGTGATTGATTTGCCATCTTCACCTTTCGCACCCTGTGCTCCGGTTGCTCCTGTATCACCTTTGTCACCCTTAGCTCCTTGGCCTCCAGTATCACCTTTGTCCCCTTTAGAAATCGTTACATGCGAACCATCACTAAAGTTAACGACAGTATTACCTTGACCATCTTTAGTTTCACCAGTCACTGTCAATGGTGCGGCATCTTTACCTGCGGCTCCTGTTGCGCCTGTTTCAC
>NZ_KV797505.1:0-36941 GCF_001809385.1 Staphylococcus sp. HMSC055C03 | reverse complement strand
CATCTTCACCTTTCGCACCCTGTGCTCCGGTTGCACCTGTGGCACCCGTATCACCTTTGTCACCTTTAGAAATTGTGGCTTGTGAACCGTCACTGAAGTGTACTACTGTGTTGCCGGCCGCATCTTTTGTTTCTTTAACTACTGTTAACGGCGCAGCATCTTCTCCTTTATCTCCCTTAGCACCTTTTGGTACTACGATAGATTTTCCATCGCTAAAGTTTACTTTGATATCACCATTAGGTAAAGTTTCACTAGAATCAATTTTAACTGATTTACCATTTATGCCATCTCTACCATCTATACCATCTATACCATCTACGCCATTTATGCCATCTCTACCATTTATACCATCTTTTCCTGGTTCTCCGTTTCTAACGAATATTCTACTTCCATTTGTAAAGATTATCATTGTACCATTTTGATTAGGAACTATTGATTTTATATCTATTGACTTACCTTCTTCTCCTTTAGGTAGCATAACAGTAGTACCGTCACTAAATGTAACTTGTGTATCACCATTAGGCAATTTGGTTTGATTTTTAATACTAATTGAATCTCCTTTAGGACCAATATCACCTTTATCACCTTTTGGTATTACTATTGAATTTTGATCAGTGAATGTAACTTGGGTATCACCATTAGGTAATTTCGTCATTGTTTTAACCTCGACAGACTTACCGTCCGCACCAGTTGCTCCTGTATCACCTTTATCCCCTTTAGAAATGGTTACATGTGATCCATCACTGAAGCTAACAACAGTATTGCCTTGACCATCTTTAGCTTCGCCAGTCACTTTCAATGGTGCAGCATCTTCTCCTTTATCTCCCTTAGCACCTTTTGGTACTACGATGGATTTGCCATCGCTAAAGTTGACTTTGATATCACCATTCGCTTGCGATTCTGTTGATGTGATTGTGATAGATTTGCCATCTTCACCTTTCACACCAGTTGCTCCTGTTTCACCTTTATCCCCTTTAGAGATAGTAGCTGTTGAGTTATCACTGAAGTGAACGACTGTGTTGCCAGCTGCATCTTTTGTCTCACCAGTTACCGTTAATGGTGCGGCGTCTTTACCTGCGGCTCCTGTTGCGCCTGTTTCACCTTTCGCGCCTTGTGCTCCGGTTGCACCTGTGGCACCCGTATCCCCTTTTGGCCCAGATGGAATTAGCGCTTCAAATCCATCACTAAACTTAACAATGGTTCCTTCAGGAGTTATTGTATAACTGTTTACTCTTAATGAATCATCTTTATCTCCTTTATCTCCCTTATCACCTTTTGGAAGAATAATGGATTTACCATCGCTGAAAATGACTTCTTTGGTACCATCTGGTAATGTATTAATTTTGTCTATAGTTATACTAGTGCCTGGATCACCTTTTTCACCTTTATCACCTTTTGGAATAGTTACTACTCTTCCATCACTAAAAGTAATAACTGTATCCCCGTTTGGATTTTGCACTGCTGTCCTAATATATACAGATTTTCCATCTTGACCATTTCTACCATCTAAACCATCTCTACCGTCTAATCCATCTAATCCTGGTAAACCTTGAAGACCTTTATCACCTTTGGCTCCTTTGTCCCCCTTGTCACCTTTGTCGCCTTTCTCACCTTTCGCACCATCTGGAACAAAGAATTCACCAAGTTTTTCACCAGTTGCTTTATTAGTAATTGTTACTAAAGTACCTGGTTGACCATTTTGTTCTGTTTTCAAGCTAGAATAAGCAAGTTCAGGTGTACGTCCATCTCTAGGAACGATGGTTTTCCCTGGTAAACTTGTTTTACCGTTTAATGTAGCAGTCGCTGAAATAACTTCTCCCTCTTTTAACGGTACATTTAATGTTTGTGTAAACTTACCGTTGCCATCAGCAGTTGTTTGATATTGAGTCAAACCAACTGTAATAGTTACATTAGCATCCGGTGTAGTTTCACCTGTTACTTGATTTGCACCTGACAATTTAGGATCAAGAATAGGAGGTAAGATTGTATTATTGGTAGGATTTTCTGCATTACCAACACCTAATTCAATCACTCGATCAATCGGTTGTTCTATAACTCTACCTTCATCTCTTGTTTTACCAATCAACTTACCTTTATAGTAAATATTGATTTCGTTATATTGTACTAAACCATTTTTACCTTCATTTTTAATACGTTGTTGTCCAACTGGTAAATCTTTTGTAGTCACATACACATCTTTAAAGCTAGTAGGCTCATTGACAATTTCATCTTTTTGATTAATATTGATATCCGGATTAGCATCCAGTATAACTTCACTTTTGCCATAGAAATAGTTATCTGTAGAGAAGGGATCAGGTGTATCTGCGTATGGTGTTGATTCCGAGTACATGATTGGAATTGCACTTACACTTAAATCACCATTCCAATTATTTACAGGAACTCTAAATGTTAATTTACCGTATCCACCACCTTGAATTATTTGATCTGTCAATGCATGAGCGTGATCTAAAGTGTAACCTGTTGGATAACCTGGTCTAGTTGCAGCTATTTTTAAATTACCATGAAGAACGGGGGAACTACTTCTACTTTGCGATCCCACTTGAATATAATCATATGAAAAAGTAGACGTTCTATTGTAAGCTGAACCGAGATTTAATCCTGCGAAATCAATGGCGTGGTTACCTGTTCCAGCAGTCGCATGATATTCCACGGTAAAGTCCATAGCATTCGCTTGTTTATTTGGTGTGGCTGTAAATTTATATGTTGCTGGTTTGTGTCCAATATATGTTTGACCCTTACCAGTCACTGTTATACCAGTTGAAGGAACTTGAATTGACGCTTTTAAGGCACCAATAATTTCTGTAGCTGTTCCGCCTTTTGGTAAATCCACATTAGAAGTGGTTTCAGGACTTCCATATGGATAAGTTGTGCTTTCAGTAGCTTCTGATAATGAACGCATAGCATAAGTATTCTCATTAGAAGTATATTCACCAGCTGCACGCACCGCATACACTGTATATTTAGATGTTTGTTCATTGGCATACTCAATGCCTGCACGTAGGATATCTTGGAATAAATCTTCTGCTGATACTGCATTATAATCAACATTTAACTTACTTAAGATGCCTTCTACATCTTGTGCCTTATATGTTTCAGATAATAGATTACGGACTAATCCTTCTTTATCTGATGAGTGTAAATATTGTTCTACAAATTCAACAGGTGCTTTTGCGCCATCGTTTAAGCTTGAGTAATCTACTGTACTTTCAGGAACAGTGTTTACTTGTGCTGTTTCTGTAGTTTTTACTTCATTAGATGGTGCTGTTTCTTTTATCGTTGTGTCAGCTTTAGGCGTCGATTCAGTTTGTGAAGTTGCCTCTGCTTTTTCTACTTTTTCTACTTGAACACTTTCTTTATTTGTAGGTGCTACTTGTGCTGTATTATCTGAAGGTTTTGCTTCTGATGTTGCAGCTGCTTGATTTGATTCGTTTGCTGGCTGTGCTGTTGAAACTTCTGGTGTTGTTTGTTGCGTTTGAGTTTCTTGGTTTACAACAGGTGCCTCAGCTGGAGCTGCTTGATCTGCTCCGTGTTCGGCAGGTTCCTCTGCTTGTTGTGCATCAGTTTCTGCTGCTTCTGCGTCACGGCTTGCGCCGAACAATAAAGTAGTTCCAAGTAAAATAGAAGCTGTACCGACTGTAAACTTACGAATTGAATATTTATTATGAATATTCGGTAAGAAGTCTAAACGCTTGTTGCCTGATTTTTTCATGATGTCCTCCGTTTAGTACTTTTGTACATAAAATAATAATGTTTCAAAATGTTTGTTTTTCTCTCACATTCGACTCATTATAGCAAAGTTTTGTACCATTTAGTATAGCAAAATTTAATTTTTAGTGAATTTGTTCGTGTTTGCCCATCTAATTTCACTCAAATTTCTAATTAATCCATTTTCAGCCTCAATTTTTGACAATATTTTGTATCACAAATTAATATGTTCTTAAAATTTCTCTTTAATTCGTGTATACTATCTCAAAATAATCTATATGACTTTTCTACGCACATCTCATAGTTATTAATTTTATGTATAAGAAATATTCATCATCAGTTTCTTAAATTAGCATAAAAAGAACTGAACCTTCCATTAAAAGAAAGTCCAGTTCTTTAATTTTATTGATGATCTTTTTTGTCTTGATTATCTTCTTTCTCTTGCTTATCTTCATTTTCTTTTTCTTTAGCTTTTTCACTTTTATCCGGTGAATAGTTCACACCTTGAGTATATTCATTTGAAGCATCCCAAAGTAAGAATTCATTGATACCGTGGTCACGTAATGCTTGAATTTGGTCAGACACCGCTTCTGCATCATAACTCTTATAATTCCCTGCACCTAAATAACTCGCAGTGAAATCTTGCAGCCAAGGACGTGTTTTCGGTTTATGGTCTGCTTTCTTCAATACATCTGATTCTTTCTCTAAGTACTTGTCTACTGTGTTATAAGGTTCTAAGTCAGGATGCTCAATCCCAAAGTCACCAGGGCTCCAATGTGATGGATATATCATAGAAGAAATCACATCTACATTCTCCGCAATTTTAGGGAAACTTTGACCAATACCCGGTGCTTCTTCTACTGTCGCAGAGTAACCAAAGACGTCTGCAGAGATTTGCGCATCTAAAGGATGAATTTCTTTACGCGCTGATTTTAAGAACTGCGTAATACTATCAACACGTTGTTGTGTATTATCCATATCATCGCCTTTATATTTACCATTAGAATATACTAAATCTTTGTCCATATTTTCAAAGCCTTCTGGGAAGCGTACATAGTCGAATTGTACTTCTCTAAATCCAGCCTTTGCTGCTGCTTTTGCGACATCAATATTATAATCTCTGACTTCTTTTTTGAATGGATTTAAGAATTTATCACCGCCATCACTTTCCCAAACTTCGCCATTCTTCTCTTTAAATGACCAATCTGGGTGGGCTTCCGCTGCACGTGCATCTTTAAACGTTACAACTCTGGCAATCGGATAGACATTGTTCTTCTCTAACGTCTTCATTAATTTTTTAAGGTTGACCATTTCAGTTGTATTCTTTTGAATCAGTTTATTATCTGAATTCAAGTCCATGGTAATATTACCTGTATCGTCTTTAACATCAATCACCATAGCGTTCAAATCTGTATCGTTAATCATTTTGATTAATTCATCAAAACGTTCACCTTGAAGGGTCCCAGGTGTCACATAAATTCCTTTAACCCCTTCTTTAGGGTATTTAATTTTATTTTTATTATCGTTATGCTTCTCTGATTGTTGATGTTCTGCGGACTTGTTGTCATTCTTTGAAGTTGAATCATTATTACCGCATGCTGTAAGGATCAAAGTACTCGCTGCAGCTATAGTCAGCACGCGTTTCATCAATTTTATCGTCATCCCTTCATCATAAATCAACAGTTATAATTATTTTATACATTTCATGAACAAAAATAATAAACTATCATCACTATTCTAGCTTAACGAAATCGTTGATAGTTGGCAATGAAATTCCTGTTTCTATTTAAAATCTAGCGAAAATTGATTTCATCACGCATTTATTGATGAAACAACACACCTTTAATTCACTTGTGTATATGGGTATAGAAGAATAATACGTTATTTAGGAGAATGATTATGCGGCTAAAATTGACTACACTCACACATTTCTATAATCAATTACCAGAATATAACCTGACAGAAGTCGATGACAGTTGGTATCATCAAACCTTACACCTTCACCTTTATTACCAACCACCCTATGCATTTGAAACACTACTTCAATTCTTAGATCGACGGGCAATTCCAGGCGTGGAGTCTGTATGTGATGATACGTATTACCGTACAGCACTACTTCGATCTGAATCACATACATTTAAAGGTTGGATTGCGGTTACACAAGATGATGAACAAAATGCTTTAGCACTCACCTTCAGTGCGAGCCTCTATCCTGTGTTATCTCAAATCATTACACGCATACGTCATCTCTTCGATTTAGATTATCCTCCACAAGCATCAAGAGAAGTATTGAAGGCTTCATGGATGGATTCAAGTACCAGAATGCCAGGTGGCTTTGATGGTTTTGAGGTCAGTGTACGTACAGTATTAGGACAACAAATTACGGTACAAGCTGCGACGACGCTAGCCGGTCGTTTAGTTCATGCCTTAGGAACTCCCTTTGTCTTAGATTTACCTGGTTTATCTGCTTTCTTCCCATCTGCAGAGACACTCATTGCGGCAGGTAAAGCTAATAGTCTAGAAGGCGGTAAAGGTATCAGCGATGTTTTAGGACCACTTGGTATTACAGGCAGACGTGCTTCAACCATTGAAGCCATTGCTCGTGCATTAGTTAATGGATAAATTCAGCTCAAACCTTACCCAATATGGAAAGATAAACAGATAGATACAGAAATCATGACTCAAATTGAAGTTGAAATGAAACGTTTATTAGCTATCAAAGGGATCGGCCCTTGGACTGCACATGCGATTGGTATGCGTGCTTTAGGATATCCTGATGCTTTCTTAGAATCTGACATTGGTGTCATCAAAGCTATGAAAGCTTTATATCCTGATTCAGAAGAAGCCGAAACTTCAAAAGGCCGGTTAGCTCTCGCTGAAGCTTGGCGTCCAATGCGCAGTTATGCGGTTATGAATTTATGGAAATAAATGATACAAAAACGTCCTCCACTTTGAAAAATACTCAAATTGGAGGACGTTTCTTTTATGAATTAATAACCAAGCAATGCTTTAATACTAAATCCGACAATCACAGAAACTGTAATCGCAAAGAAGCCAGGTAATATAAAGCTGGTTGGTTTCGTTTGTTTCGTTTCATCTAAATCTACCGCAAATAATAACGTTGGTTGTGCTGGAATGACGAAGTTAACATTTAAAGTTTGCGCCATCGCAATAAAGTACATCGGCGGCACACCCATACTCATCAGAATCGGCAACATAATAGATGCTGTCGCTGATTGTGAAATCACCACAATCGTAACGAGTGAGACTAATATAATCACAAGCCAAGGCACTTGTTGAATCACACCGCCGATTTGTTCTGTCATAATTTTTTTATTGCCAGGGGCAGTGAAAATCGTCGCACCAAGCCAACCAGGTCCAAGTACTGCGAATAATGCCCCAATCGCAGATTGTGTAATATGACTATCCAAAATATCTCTCGTATTTAATTTAACTAAGACTAAGTTGATTGCGGCACTCATATACATAAAGAGCTGCACAATTTCAGTCGTTTCAAGTTTAACTGTTTCTCCATTGACTTTAAATGTCGGTACTAAATCTGAGAAAATACCGAACATTAAAATTAACCCAACCCCTAATAAAAAGACCAAAACACCTAATTTCACACGAGGCGAAAATTTCGTTTGTAGCGGCTGTGCTTCAATATCTTCCATAATATCTGTCGCAAATTGGCTAGGATTCATCTTACGACAGCTTCCGACTACTGTACAATAAACACTCAGTGCTAACATACTAATAATCGCTGTCGGCATAACGATAGATAGGTATTTGCCCATCGTGACACCTGTCACTGCCAATGTCGCAATAATATAAGCCGTCGCAGAAGCTGCTGGACTACATAATAATGCTAAGTTAGCCGTTAACACAGATGCTGTTAATGGACGTTTCGGTTGAATCCCTGCACGTGTCGCAGTTTTAGCGATAATCGGTTCTAGTGATAAGGCAATATTTGTTGTCCCGATACCGAAGACAAAAATAAAGACAATCATGGGTGCGATAAAGATGATAGATTTCGGATAGCGCTCAATCACTTTAGAAGCAAGGTAAACTAAGTAATCAATACCACCTGTAGCTTGTAAGGTTCCACCCGCAATCCCAATGGATAAAATAATCAATACCGCTGTAACAGGTGCTGAACCTGGCGGCAGACCAAAGATAAAAATCATGATCAGCTGTGCCACAATTGCGAAGATACCGCAACCCAGCGCACCTGCCAGCCGTAACCCCATCAGTATGGCCAGAATCATGATAATAATTTCTGTGATAAATAGAAACATTTTAACTCCTCACTTTAGCATCTCTATATTGTGAAAAAGATAACATAGTCCAGTTTATCACGATTGCGTCACAATTTGGTAAGTCAAAATTACTAAAATATGAAAGTTTAGTGAATACAATTTTCTAAAATAACAACTTATAAATATGTATGAAAAAAAGCCCTGGCACGTAGCCAAGGCTTTAAATATTGAATACTATGCTCTATCCCAATAACGTACTTGATCAAATGCTTTCACAATTGTTTGTGGATCATCTGATACAAAGATACCAGGCGCATCTAATTTCACTTTACCATCTTGTAAGTCTTTAGAAGCCGCTTCATTAAAGATAATTGGTTTCTTATGCTTATAAGATAACGCCGCAAACTCTTCAGCATCTGGAATTAAACCATTGCCATCTGACAAGATGACTAAGCTGTCGAATAATGTCGCATGTGCTGTATCATACGTTTCATTGATTGAAATCTCATCAGACAAGTCTTTTTGTTGCTTGCCGACAAACGCATAGTTTAAACCATGCTCTGCGAATGTTTTCGCATAATTTTTCAATGTTTCTGCGTCAATATCACCGTTCACTAATACTGCCACTGAGTGACCTGGTAATGGACGGTCATATTTTTCCATAGTCAATTGACTGTCTTTCTTATCTGATTTTACTTCTTCATTTTCTTCTGGTACTTGTACACCCACATTGTCTGCGACACGTTCAGCTAATTCACGATCAATTTTATTTAATTGATTCACTGCACGTTGACGCACATCCATGCTTTTACATTTACCGATTTCAAATGAGAAGCCATCCACTGTATGGTCAAATTCAGATTTTGTTAAACTGTTCAGATATAGTTTCGCTTGTGAATAGTAATCTTTGAAACTGTCACTGCGTTTACGGATTTTGTGTCCTTCTACTTTTTCAGGATAGTGTACATAACCGCCTTCTGCTTTTGAACTTGTGAATGGGCAATTGCCTTCTAAAGCATTCTTATGATAAGACGTTTGACCTTCATGAATGTTCATTTGATGCATCGCATCACGTTGGTTGTTACGTACTTTATTCACAGGACGGTTGATTGGAATTTGGTTGAAGTTTGGTCCGCCTAAACGTGAGATTTGTGTATCTGTGTAAGAGAATAGACGTCCTTGTAGTAATGGGTCATTTGAGAAGTCGATACCTGGTACGACATGACCTGGGTGGAATGCGACTTGTTCGATTTCATCAAAGACATTATCTACATTTCGGTTCAATGTCATTTTACCAACGACTTTAACTGGCACTTCATCTTCTGGCCAAATTTTTGTCGGATCTAATAAGTCGAAATCAAAGTCGAATTCTTGGTCTTCTCTTAAGATTTGTAAACCAAGTTCCCAAGCTGGATAGTCACCTTTTTCAATAGATTCATGTAAATCTTTACGGTGGAAGTCGATATCTTTACCTTGTAAGATTTGCGCTTCATCCCATACAAGAGATTCTAATCCGTGAACTGGTCTCCAATGGAATTTCACGAAGAATGCTTCACCTTGTGCATTGACTAAACGGTACGTATGTACACCGAAGCCTTCAATTTGTCTAATATTCTTAGGAATACCACGGTCACTCATTGCCCATACTGCAGTATGTGAAGTTTCTGGATTTTCTGCGAAGAAGTCCCAGAATGTATCGTGTGCTGTACCACCTTGTGGTGTTTCTGTATCGGGTTCAGGTTTAACCGCATGAATTAAATCAGGGAATTTGATTGCGTCTTGAATAAAGAATACAGGAATATCGTTACCTACTAAGTCAAAGATACCTTCATCTGTATAGAATTTCGTCGCAAAGCCACGTACGTCTCTGACTGTATCTGGTGAACCTTTTGAACCTTGTACCGTTGAAATACGTACAAAGACAGGTGTCACTTTGTCAGGGTTTGTGAGGAAGTCTGCTGAAGTATACTCAGATAAATCTTCATAAACTTGGAATTCACCATGTGCACCAAAACCACGTGCGTGAACGACACGTTCAGGAATTCGTTCATGGTCAAAATGCATAATTTTCTCACGGAAATGAAAATCTTCTAATAGACTCGGTCCTCTTTCACCTGCTGTGAGTGTTAATTCATCTTCACTGACTTTTGTTCCATTATTCGTCGTCATCGGCTCGCCTTCATGACTTTTTCTGAATTGGTCTAATTGTTCTTGCTTTTTGTTTTTAGCCACACAAATAACCTCCTATATATTAAGTCCTAATTATGAGTTTCCCGTTTCATTTTAAACAAAACACTTTTTGTTTTTGGAGATAATTTTAATACAAAATTTATAAAAATTTACAATCGTATTCACATGTTTAACACGGTATGTTTTACTATTAGTTCAAAATCCTTTTTTAGTGATAGAAACAAAAAGGAAGTCACTTCATGACGCTGACCATGAAAGACTTCCTTCTTTAATTTGAAAGGTATAAATATAGAGGGTGAATGAATTTTAGAATACTAACTTATGACTTTACTTGTGCTTTCTTATAATAATAAATTGGAATTCCTGCTAAGGTCACGACAATCCCGATGATTGCCAGTACAGGTTGTGTAATTAATGTATTAATTAATACGAATATACCTGCCGCTAAGGCAATGATTGGAATCACTGGGTACAACGGCACACGGTAAGGTCGTTGTAATTCAGGTTCTCGTTTGCGTAAAAGTATGACCGCTAGGAAAGCCATACAATAGAATGTCCAAATAACGAAAATCAACATGTTCGTAATCGTATCAAACGCACCTAACAACATCATTATTGTAGCGATAACCAATTGAATGACACCGCCTAACCAAGGTGTATCTGATGGCGTTAAGCTTAAGAATGCGCGTTTAAATGGTAATTGATCGATTTGTGCCATCGCATAAGGAATCCTCATGCCTGTCATCGTATAACCGTTCATGGTACCGTACACAGAAATCAAAATACCGATAGTGATAATCTTGCCGCCGCTTGCGCCGAATAGAATAGTTGAAGCATCACTTGCGGCATTTAAGTTACCTACGATATGTTCAATCGGCAAGGTCATTAAGAACGTTGCGTTGATTAATAAATACACAACCATAATTAAGCCAATACCTAAAGCAATTGCGCCAGGTAAATCTTTCTTAGGATTTTTCATTTCCCCGGCAATATTACCGACATGAATCCATCCGTCGTATGCGAACATTGTCGCAAGCAAGCCGCTTCCAATCGCTTCAAACCAACCAGAACTTGTACCATTCACCACTGGGAATAAAGAGAATGATACTTCGCTGCTTTGGAAGAAGCCGAATAATACAATCATCGCAATTGGGATTAATTTAATTACCAACGTAATAGACTGGAGTAATCCGCCTGCCTTTGATCCTAATAAGTTGATTAACAACAATGTTAACGCACTCATAACAGCGATAGGCACTAAATAAATAATGTTAAGATGAAACAAGTTGATAATTTGCGTACCGAATATAATCGCCAGTGCGGCTACGTTTGCGGGAAAATAGATGAATCCTTGTGCCCATCCAGATAAGAATCCCCAGAAGTTGCCATACGTATATTCGATATATTTTGTCAGACCACCTGTTTCAGGGATGGCAGCTGCTAACTCAGCACCTGTCAAACCTGCACAAATGGTAATCAATCCTCCAAGGAACCAAACTAACATTGCCATACTCGTTGAGCCGGTCACTTCAGTGACACTGGAAACTTTGAAGAAGACGCCAGCACCGATTACCGAACCCATAACGAGAGAAAGTGCAGCAAAGAAACCTATATTTTTCTTTAAGGCTTTATCACTACTCATCAGGTTTACCTCCGTTCTGTCTTATTTCGGTTAACCTACTACACCTTCACTAGTATCGGCAGGTTCGAGTAATGTATCAATAATATGTGACACGCGTGTTAAATCGACGTTTCCACCAGACACGAGTGCGACTGTTGTTTTGTTTTTCAACCATTTCGGATCAATTTTACCGCTTAGAATTGCTGCTGTCGGTAACGCACCGGCTCCTTCTGTGATAATTTTTGCGCGTTGCATTAAGTGACGCATCGCATTAGAAATCTCATCTTCAGTCACTAAGATAAATTCATCAACCAATTTATCTGCGACCTCATACGTTTTTTCACCTGGAATTGCGACTTCTGTACCGTCCGCAATGGTATGTGCAGTAAATTGTGACGTAATCTTACCTTGTTTCACAGATTCTGCCATACCATGCACATTCTCTGCTTGTACGCCAATGACATGGATAGACGGGTTGAATGATTTTAATGCGGTCGCAACACCTGAAATCAAACCGCCACCCCCAACAGGTACAATCACTGTGTTGACGTTCCAAATACTGTCTAAAATTTCAAGTCCGATTGTGCCTTGTCCAGCCATTACTTCATTGTCATCGTAAGGATGAACAATCGTTTTGCCCGTTTCTTTCGCAAGCTGTTCCATATAGAGGCGAGAATCATTGAATGTCTCTCCTTTCAATATGACTTCTGCACCATAACCTCTGGTAGCTTCTTGTTTAGCGATAGGTGCTTCTTCTGGCATAATCACAGTCGCTTTAATACCTAATAACTTACCGGTCAGCGCAAGTCCTTGTGCATGGTTCCCAGCTGACGCGGTAATGATACCTTTTTCTTTTTGTTCTTCTGTCAGATGTAAAATTTTATTCAAGGCACCACGATATTTGAATGAACCCGTGAACTGCATGTTTTCTAATTTCAAATAAACATCTCCGCCAGTGATATCATTACTTAAGAACATGGATTGGATTAGCGGTGTTTTACGCACGTAATCACGAATCATCATTTTCGCTTCTTTAATGTCTTGAATATTACAATATTTCTCCGTTTGCATTACTGTACTGTTTACTGTCATTTCGCTCTCTCCATTTCTCTTTATATAGGGTAATTATTTCGCTTAATTCATTAACTTGTTTAACTCCTCGTAGGATAAGTCATGAGATTGTGCAAGTCCTTCATTCGTCACATGACCTTTATAAATATTGACACCTGTCGCAAGTACAGGATTATCTTTAATCGCTTGTTCGATGCCTTTATTGCTGATTTCTTGTAAGTATTCGATATTGCCTAAAGCAAGTGCCATAGTAGAAGTACGTGGTACAGCACCGGGTTGGTTTGGTACTGCATAGAAGACAACACCGTCTTCAACATAAACTGGATTGTCAATCGTAGTTGGACGGATACCTTCAACTGTACCGCCTTGGTCAATCGCAATATCTACAACGACTGAACCTTCTTTCATAGATTGAATCATGTTACGTGTAACGAGTTTTGGTGGTTTAGAACCGGGGATAAGAATTGTTGAAATAAAGACATCCGCTGTCTTAATTTCTTTTGCGAGGTTTTCTTCATTAGATTTAATAACTGTAACGTCTTGACCTTTGAAGTGATCTTTAAGCCATGAGATACGGTCATCATTTAATTCGATAATTGAAACTGATGCTTGTAAGCCTAGGCCAATTGTAGCCGCATTGACCGCAGCTGATCCGCCGCCGAAGATAACGACTTTACCAGAAGGAATACCGTCAATCGCATCAATACCTGAAATTAATATACCTTCACCTTGATGTTGCTTTTCTAAATAATATGCGCCCATCAACATAGAACGACGTCCAGCAATGGCACTCATCGGCGCAAGTAAAGGTGCTTGTCCATCTTTCACAATCGTTTCGCCGCCGATTGCGGTAACACCCGCTTCTTGCATTGCCTCTACGGTTTCTTTAGATGATGCTAAATGTTGGAAGCCCCAGATGACTTGTCCTGGTTTGAAGAATTGGAATTCTTTCGCATCCGGTTCTTTTACTTTGACAATCAAATTCGCTTGCCATGCTTCTTCATGATTCACAATAAAGCCGCCTGCTTTCTCATATTGTGCGTCATCAAATCCAGAGCCTGTACCTGCATTATGTTCAACAAGGACACGGTGCCCATCTAATACAAGTTTCTTCACATTTTCTGGGGTGCAAGCCACACGTCCTTCACCTGGTTTAAGTTCTTTAATGATACCGATTTCCATGTTCATCTCTCCTTGTGAATATTTTCACATTCAATTTAACACTTATATACAATAAAGGCAAACTAATTATTAGACGTTTTATAAATAATTCTATTTTTAAACATAATCAGAATATTTTAGTAATTTGTCATCCTTTTATAGTAAACGCTTACATATCATTTGTGACAAACATAATCTATAATGTTAAACCTAAAATGTCACAATTTGTATAATCACTTTTATATCGTAAAATAATTCTATTATTTTAAAAATTACTATGAGGGAAGCATGAAGTGAGTGTTAATGCAGGCATAAAAAAACCCTGACTTTCGCCAAGGTAATTTATATACTCAAACTAATTTCTTTAAAAAATTGATTCATATCGATACATTCAATATTCAAGTCATCACATATATATGGAATTTTTGATGCTTTACTAGGTTGAGAAGTGGATAAGTTAACATTTCTATTTTCGTTAGTCACTATAGTATAGCCTTCTCTTTAGCGATTGCGATTAACCAAGGGTCGGCAATACTTACATCTCCCCATCCTTTTCCCATTCCAGAAATTGCGTCATTTTTATAAAAGTCACTCTCTTGTATATGCGTTAAAATGAATTGCCACTCGTCAAAGTAATCACTATGATTTAAAGTTTCACAACTATAATTGTTAGTTAGCCACTTTTTAAACCAAGGATCTTGATAGTTTTCTTTTAAAACAATATTAGGAATAATCACTTGTTTATTTAGGATTGAAGGTGAATTTTTCCAAAAGCTTGGAAAATAATCATACTTATAATAGCGGTCATAAAAGTTAATATAAATATTGGAGTCAAGAATATATTTTTTCATTTTATCTCTTGAATGGTTGCTTTAAGTTCTTCACTTTTAGCCCCTATATCATTAGAGCTGATTACCCGAAATTCTAACTTCTCTTTTGGAAGGTTTATTTTTTCATTTAGCACTAATAAACCTGCTGGAACGTGAATTGTTTTTGCAATTGTAACGAGTTGGTTAAAAGTTGGTTGTACCTCTCCGCGCATGATGTTTTCTATCTTTTCAACTTTCTTTTGAATTACAGAGAGAGGGAGGCTAGATTCATTGATATAGGCGTTCAAAACTTTTGTATTTATTGAAACACGTTTAACCATCAGCGTTGCCTCCTCTATTGGATTTAATTATTTATATCACGTCTTTTTTAAATGAAATTAACGTTTAGTGTGCAAAAATCACACCTCAATCACTTAGTTCACTATCCTTAACATCTGTAATAAACATATGTCCAGGCGCATGTGTGATGATCAATTCAGGCTTAGCGTCTAAAGCTACAGATTGCGGTGTCACACCACATCCCCAAAAGACCGGGACTTCATTTTCTTTTATTTGTACCGGCTCCCCAAAGTCTGTTTGATTTAAATCTTTGATACCGATCGCTGAAGGATCTCCGATATGGATAGGCGTGCCGTGAACATTTTTAAAGTGTGTCGTAATCTCAGTCGCACGAATCGCATCTTTCATAGTCATCGGACGCATACTTACAGTAATATTTCCGTCAAAACGACCAGCAGATTCAGCTGGTATATTTGTAATATACATCGGTACGTTATGTCCTTCTTCTAGATGACGTAATGGAATACCCGCGTCTAACAACGCATGTTCAAACGTAAAACTACATCCAATTAAAAAGCTGACCATATCGTCATTAAATCGATGCTTGATATCAGACGGTGTCTCTATTAATTCACCATTTTCATATACACGATAAGCCCCTACTTCTGTCGTAATATCCGCATTTTTACCATACTTTGAAAAGTTAACTTCCCCTACTTCAGATACATCTAATAGCGGACACGTTTTTGGATTTTTAAAACAGAATTTCAAGAAATCATAAGCATATTTTGAAGGTAGAATAACCACATTCGCTTGAATGTACCCCTTAGCCATTCCACTTGTATGCCCCGTTACTTCTTTATTATGTATCATTTGTCTTAATGCTTCTGGTTCCACATTTTGTAAATTTGCCATGTATAAACATCCCCTTTGTTTAAAAAATGGTATTTCTACTAGTTTATCAAAAATACTTAAACATGTGTTAAAGAACATTCAATTGTACACCTATTACCCACACTATCATGACCATGTTTTTCAGCTACTTTAAAAGAATTTTAGAACAGAAAAAATCAGCACTTCCATAGCGGAGATGCTGATTTTTATTTAGTGACTTTGTATTATGCAGTTGTATTTGATTCTTGAGTTTTAGGATGTTTCACTTTCTTTTGGCTTTTTAATAAGAACACACTTAAGAATGCGATAACCGCAATAATTACTGTGAACCAGAATGCTGCGTGATAACCGTTCAACATCGCATCTTGTGCAATTTGCGCTTGCATCACTTCTGGTTTAAGTCCTTGATAATCTGCCATATCTGGTTTAAAGATTTTCGCGAAGTGACTCATAATTGTAAAGAGAATCGCTGTACCGATAGAAGCTGAAATTTGTTGCATAGTGTTCGTCATAGAAGAACCATGCGCATTCATTTTCTGCGGTAATTCGTTCATCGTATGTGTCATTAAAGGCATTAAACCTAACGCAATACCGATCATACGAATCGCATACACTGTTGTTAACATTACTAACGATGTTTTAGCGTCCATAAAGACAAAATAAGTTGTCGTCACAACCACGATACCCATACCGATAAAGGCTAAAATTTTAGCGCCGAATTTCTCATAAAGGATACCTGATACTACAGACATAATCCCCATCACAATCGCACCTGGTAATAATGCTAAGCCAGATTCTAAAGCAGGTTTGCCCATAATATTTTGAATAAAGATCGGTAATACCGTTTCAGAACCAATCATCGCAATCATTGTAAAGGCCATAATAACAATGCCGACCGCAAATTGACCTTGTTTAAACACTCTGAAATCCAGCAATGGTGTTTCTAAACGTAATTGTCTGATGATAAAGAGTACCACTAACACAATGCCGCCAATAATCGTTGTTAGAACAATCGGGTCATCCCAACCGTCACGTGCGATAGAACTTGTACCATATAATAATCCGCCAAACCCTACAACAGATAAGGCAATAGATAAAATATCAATTGGTACTTTACTTGTCGTACCTACGTTCTTAATAAGTTTCAAACTCATTAGGAATGTGATTGCCGCAATCGGTGTTACTACGTGGAATAATGAACGCCAGTGTGAATACTCAACTATATATCCTGATAACGTTGGACCAATGGCCGGTGCTAAGCCAATCACTAAACCGAAAATCCCCATATATTTACCACGTTCTTGAGGTTCAAAGACATCTAAAATCGTTGTCATCATTAACGGCATCATAATACCTGAACCTAGTGCTTGTATAATACGCGCAATTAATAATACAGTGAAGTTCGGACTAAAGCCCGCAACCAGTGTACCTGCTAAAAAGATTAAAATGGATGTCAGGAACACTTGTCGTGTACTAAAGCGCTGAATTACCATCGCTGACAATGGAATCACAATACCGTTTGTCAGTAAGAATCCTGTTGTCAGCCACTGAACTTGTGTATATTCAATATTAAAATCTTTCATAATACTTGGTAACGCTGTCGCAAGTAAGGTTTCATTCAAAATTCCAAAGAACCCGCCAAGCAACATTGTAAAAATCATCCATAATTTGGTTTTGAGTGTCATACTTCATCTCCTCTTCCTTTTCTTCCTCTATTTTCTCAACCTATGTTTATAACGCACTAAATCATACCACACTAAAGTTGAATTACATTTAATTGTTGTTTAAATGTGCGTAAAAATACAGCGCTTAAATGAACTGTTTACTTATACTTGATGAATGTCGCATTGAAAATTATCCCACACCAAAACCAGCTATTCTATCTACATCATGGGTGTTTTGTAGCTTAACTCGACATCAACAACTAATTATAGACATTAAAAAAAGCTCTCACGCATCAAAGTGAGAGCTTGAATAACATTTATACAGATACTTTTTGATTTGTATCGACTAATTTTAATTTATAATCATAAATCGACTGTAAGTTGCCGTTCGGATTTTTAAGGATTAAATGATCTTGCGTAATTTCTGTCGGACTTTCGACACCGACAGCCGCTGCTAAGTTGAATAGTCCTTCATGTAAACTTGTGATGTAATTTGTGACACGATAGTTCTTTTCGTTCACAAACAAACCACGTTCTAACTTAGGATTTGTCGTCGCCACACCGACTGGACATGTGTTCAAGTGACATTGTTGACTCATAATACAGCCGACACTGATCATCATACCACGTGCGACATTGACTAAGTCTGCACCGAGACCGAGCGCAATCGCAATTTTATCAGGTGTCACCAATTTACCTGATGCGAAGATTTTCATTTTATCGCGAATACCATACTTCTCTAACATGCCTGTCACAATCGGTAAGGCTGTGAATAATGGTAAGCCGACGCTATCTTGTAATTCTTGATACGTCGCACCTGTACCCCCTTCACCACCATCAATTGTGATGAAGCTTGGATATTGTTGACGTTGTTTCATCGTTCTGACTAAGTCTTCAATTTCATCGACATGACTCACCACAATCTTGAAGCCTACTGGTTTTTGTGCCGCTTCTTTCAAATCCATAATCCAATCTAATAAATCATCGTAATTATGAATGAATTCAAAGCGATTCGGTGAATTAATCGTTTTACCAGGTTCAACACTTCTGATTTTCGCAATTTCTTCTGTTACCTTCGCGCCTTCCATATGACCGCCACGTGTTTTAGCCCCTTGTGCTAACTTTACTTCAAAGGCTTTCACTTGGTCGATAGCTGCCTTTTGTTTAAACTTCTCTAAGTCAAACTCACCATTGGCTTTACGTACACCGAATAAACCGGGTCCGATTTGGAAGATAATATCACCGCCGCCTTTACGATGGTGGTCAGATAAGCCGCCTTCACCGGTATTCATCCATGTACCTGCACGTCCTAATCCCATAGATAATGCGGTAATCGCATTTTTACCTAGTGCACCGTAACTCATACCAGATTGTCCTACTAAACGTTTCACTTTATATGGATATTTTAAATCCTCTCCTAAAACAATCGCATCCTCATCCGACAGATAATAAGGGTCAACCTTTTCAGGGTCTCGATGTTCTTCTCGATCAAATAAGCGTTCGTTATCAACCTTATAGACAAACGTTGAAATTAAAGTCGATTGATCAATACGCATTTCCGTTGCTTGTTTTGGAAACATCGTGTTTTGAATAAAGAAGCCTGTTTCGTAATCTGTCTGCGTTCCGAAGCTCGTCATGCGTGATTTGTATTTACCAGCTTTCACGATGTCTGTATATTGACTACGTGAAAATGGTTTCCCTTTCGTGTCCTCTGAGAATAAATATTGACGCAACTCTGGTCCGATCTTTTCGAAGAAATAACGTACACGCGCCAACACAGGATAGTTACGCAACACACTGTGTTGTTGTTGCCGTTTATCTTTAAATAACAATACTAATCCAGTCACCAACAGTCCTATTACGACAAGCGCAATTAAGATGTTGATAATGAATTGAAGAATCGTAAGCAATAACATTATAGTTCCCCTCTCTCTATTTCTCTGCT
Organism: Staphylococcus sp. HMSC055C03; assembly: GCF_001809385.1. Lineage (NCBI taxonomy): Bacteria > Bacillati > Bacillota > Bacilli > Caryophanales > Staphylococcaceae > Staphylococcus > Staphylococcus sp. HMSC055C03. The sequence goes on along the minus strand of NZ_KV797505.1, from coordinate 17,301 downwards.
TATCATGTATTACTTCAATTCCCAGCAGCCCACTCTGCTGAAATTGCACTAAATTTTAAATGTAATCCCATTGTATACCAAATTCCGTCGTGTTTCATCAGTCATTTAGAAAACGTTTACATTTTTGATGCAATATTGCTGAAAGGATGAGAAAAGCCGTTAATATTCTATCATTTTGCTTCAATTTTCGCATTCATAAGCCGCCTTGTATATACTGAAGATGTCGGCTATTATCTTTACCTTAAGTAGAAAAAGGGAATAAATCAATATAAGTGTAAATAAGAGAGAGAAAGGCGGATTTACTTATGACAGAATTGAATAAGAAAGTGGCAGTCATTACAGGCGCAAGCAGCGGTATCGGGAAAGGCATTGCCTTAAAGCTTTCAAATGAAGGCGCAACTGTAGTGCTTGTTGCTCGTGATGAAAAGAAACTAGACCAAGTTTCAACTGAATTACGTAAAGCAGGCGCAAAAAACTATGAAATTATCAGCGCTGATGTCACAAACCGTGAAGATATTGATCGTGCAGTACAACAAGCTGTAGAAGAATTCGGGAAAGTCGATATTTTAGTCAACAGTGCAGGTCAAATGAAATCGTCTGCGATTACAGAAGGTGAAGTACAAGCTTGGGACGATATGATTGATGTAAACCTTAAAGGTACATTATACGCAATCAATGCGGTCATGCCGCACTTCCAACAACAACAAAGCGGTCATATCGTTAACATCGCTTCAATTTCGGGCTTTGAAGTGACAAAATCAAGCGCGTTATACAGCGCTACAAAAGCAGCTGTCCATGCGATTACACAAGGTTTAGAAAAAGAACTCGCAAAAACAGGCATTCGTTCTACCAGCATTTCACCAGGTATGGTCGACACAGCTATGACTAGTGATACAGATTGGGGTTCACGTAAAATGTTAGAACCTAAAGATATCGCAAATGCGGTAGTCTATGCGTTAACACAACCTAGTCATGTCAATGTGAATGAAATTACAGTACGCCCTGTTTAATATACAACTAAACAGCTTTAAACAATGAAAGTCAGGCAACATGCCTGACTTTTTACATATATAAACATATAAGTTGGATCTATATTCAACGCATACCTTTACTTTAAATTTCCGGTTTAAACAAGATAAAATAAATACTAAATAAGACCAGATATACACCCATGAAAATACCGACACGTTTCAACAAGTATAAACCTGTATTAGAACGGTTTTTAATGAAGCGATTCGAAATCATGTTTGTGACGATAAAGCTGATAAAAATAATAATGACATAAATCAAAGCTGTCGTATCCATTGCGGTACTCCTTCACATTGTTATTTAGTTTAATGTATCACAACTTGGTGTTGAATCCTATGTAGAATTTCTATAATTAAAGATCAATCCATTTAATCTTTAAAATATTCGTTTTAAGGGAAAGATTGGTATAGAATAGATATAATACAATCTTACAATGCACGGGGTGACGCACATGAATTACTTGGAAGAGCAAAAACATAAATATATCGAATTAGCCGAAGCCATCGAATTCCATAATGCTGATTATAAAATAGATGATGCAGAGAAAATGTCTGTTCAAGAAATCTGTACGGATTATGGAAAGTATACGACGTTAAAAGAAAGACAAGTCTTAGAATCTATCTTGAAGTATCATCCTGAAGTCACAATCATTTCAGAAGACAAAGCCGATGAATTAAAAATATTAAGAAGAACAGATTTCGTTTATGAAATTGAGAAAAACTCTTATTTTGTAGAAACTGAGTTTTTAAACAACTTCAATAGCCACGTACTCAACCATAAATATGACTCTATTCCACCATTAGATGATGATGAAGAAGAAGCCATTCATGAAATGCGTGAAATAACACAAGCACGTAGAGATTATGAAGATTTCCAACTTGCTGACTTACTAGAGAGATACAATACTGAAGAATTAAAACAAATCTGTCGTGAATTTAAAATTACCGGCTTTTCTAAAGGAAGCAAAAGTGACATCGTTGATTTAATTCAAGATAAATTTACAAACAAAACTTCATTAATGTTCAAACGTCTCACGCAAAAAGAATTGAATTTAATTGCGTACTTCATCGCTGAAGAAAGCAACGTTATTCCTTACACGCATCTTGATGCCTTAAGTATGAAAACTTTCTTCATTCAAGTGCAAGATGACTATGAAATACTTTATATGCCGATGGATATCTTTGAAGATTTAGAGGACTACTTCGAAGAGAATGATTTGAATCCATTAGACTTCCTTGATGAAGCGGATCGTGAATTATTAGAAGAAATTGAAAAGTATCAAAAATTGAATAGCCTGCCGATTAATGAAGATGAAGATATCGATACTGCGATTTCTGCGTTTGTGGAAGCGGGCAAAGATGAAGACATGCGTGAAATGTTTAAAGAAATGTTCGACTTAAATCAAGATAGTGACGATGCGAAAGTTATGAATGCGATTATAGATGGTAAAGTCACATCTCAAGAAGAGTTAGATCAGTTCTTAGAAGAACTGCACAGTAAACCTCAAACAAAAACACAAGAACAAAATCATAAATCTTCTGGTAATGTCATTGATTTCAATCAATACCGAAGATAAAGCGATATAAGATAACACAATCATAAATACCTTATAAAGCCAATACTGAAAAGTACAAGCTTTATAAGGTATTTTTCAACTCAAACCTTAAACTTTATTCAACCTTTTACTTTATAATTTCAATTGGATAACGCATTATATCGTAATACACTGTCAGTGAAGTAAGTAGAATTACACTTACATTCAAAGCGCGACACAAAAAATAAAAGGAGCTTAACTATGACAGTCATCAAACAAATTAAAGAAGATATTGAAAAATTATTTGAAGCTGAAAGCGGCTATAAAATCTCAAAAGCTTCAGGTGTTCCCTATCAAACTGTTCAAGATTTAAGAAATAAGAAAACAAAGCTCGAAGATGTGAAATTCAAAACAATTATTAAACTTTATGACTATGCATCAAATAAACAAAGTGAAGCATAATATTAACGATAAAAGAACTTGATTCAACACATGAAAGCTGTCGAATCAAGTTCTTTTTCAATATATTAAACTTCGTCGCCATGTTCATCATATTTTGTCACATCACCGTCTGAATCAATGATATATGAAACGACTAAATTACCTTGTTTGTCTAAAATTGAGAAGCCCCAACCCCCATCATCACGACGTTCTGGTTCTTTGAAAGTATAACGGCTTGTATCTAATTGATGACCTTCATATTCTTCAACCTTATCAATCACATTTTCACGTGTCACCGTTTCTTCTGACTCTTCATCATCCTCATCAATTCCAGGTGGTGTCGCACCAATATAACTTTCAACTAGACGCACCGCTTCTTCATTCCCATCATACAACGGTACCACTTCTCCGCTATTCATAATACGTTGAGATTCCTCGCGACTATAATCTTCTTCTTGCCAACGATGATCTTGGAAATGACTCGGTACGGGATAAATTGTAATCGTACCATCTCCGTTATTTTTATAAACAACATGCCCTGCCGCAGTGGGAGAACCTGATAGACTTTGAATACCTTGGCCAAATCTGATTGAGCCTGGTCCATACATAATCTTTCCTGACAAATCAATATGGCTAATAGAGATATCTGCTGGGTTTGCGCTTCGATAGCTTGGTAATGCGGCTAACCATACACGCGCAAGATATTCATCACTATTCGGATTTAAGTGACTAAATGCATTGTGTTTAGATTCAGATGCTTTTGAACCTAAATGTTTCTCGTTGTTTTCTTCACTTTTTTGATGATCTTCATGTGTAGATTGTTCTTCTGATTGATGTTCTGTCTTTTCTTGGTCAGATGATGTTTGTTTTTCTTCTTTTTGCCCACAAGCAGTTAATAATAACGACGCTGCTAAGAGTCCAGTACCTAAATATTTAATTTTGTTCATTATGTCCCTACTCTCTCTTGATAATGACTTTCATACTTAATATTTAGTATACCTGAGTGGAATACAACTGTATTCATTCTTTACAAAAAAGACATATTCTGTCTATTTGTTTAAAAAAAGAGAAACAAACATCAAAGCTTGTTTCTCCTGAAAAATTTATGATTCTTTTAAATAATCATGAATGACTTCCGGTCGGCCGAGTCTTAAGTCTGCCAAAATATGTTGTGCATCGACAATTTCTTTGACCGGGAAATCTGCCAGTGGTGCATTCACATGTTCAAATAGTTGTAGACGCGCATCACCACGGAATGCTTCTTTAATTTGAATATCTGTAATTTGAGAACGTGTCATTTCAAGTATTCTTGGTGTCCCATCGTAATTTGGTAATTGTTTCAACATGAAGCTTGGTTTCGTAATAAGTTGTTTCGATTCTTCTGTTTCAATCGGATGGTATTTATAGGTCATCGTTGCTTGTGCAACGCGTAATGAATGATAATCTAATGTACCTACTAATGTATCGTTATCGACATATAGTCTTGGTTCTCCGTATTTCTTTGGAAATGTTGAAAGCTCTCTGCCTAATGCAATCGCAGGTTGATTGTTTAAATACATGGATAAGTAGAACTCGCCTTCTTCTCCATTGTATTCTACTGGAATCACTTGTCCGCATTCTGTATATGAACCAAGGCCTGTACTATCAGGCATATCAATAACTTCAAATTTGATTAAGTCACTTGTCACTTTTAGCGGTTCAGGTACGACTTCCTTTAGTTTCTCAATATCCGTGCGATACACAATGTTTAAAAATTCTCTATTTCTGAAATGAACATCCACTCTTGAATATGTCGGTGCATTCACAGGTGTTGAAGCTAAGTTCATGAGTTCTTTTTTATTCAATTCTTTGCCTCCTCAATATACTTTGCTTACCTAAGCTTAAAGGCAACAACTTGAATCTTCAATCATTCTATTTTACCGGCACGTCCCAAGTGCTTAAGTTTTCTGCCATATCCCAGAATTTATATTCATAATAACTTGTGCGTACGACAATATCTTCTAGTCGTTTTAAGTCCGCTTCTGAGCGTCCTTCTGTCACTTTATTCATCAGTTCAACACAGTCTTTCTTAAATTGCGTAAATTCCTCAGATGAATACATATCTACCCATTTTCGATATAATGGATGGTCTTTCGCAGCATCTTGTTCTGCCAATTTCAAACCAATATAGTTGTAACTCCATGTACAAGTTAAAATTGCGGCAATCACATTTTCTACGCCGCCGATTTGTGCCATGTTCAACATATAACTTGTATAAGCTGTTGTAGTTTCTGCAGGTTCAGTAGCTTCTAATTCCGCTTCACTAATACCAAATTCCTTCGCATAACCACGATGCAAGTTCATTTCTGTATTCATTGTGCCATCTAATAACTGCGCATACGTCGACATCATATCTAAATCAATGGCTTTCGCGGCACCAATCGCAAATAAACGAGAATACTCAATTAAATAAATGTAATCTTGTTTCAACCAATGTTTGAATTTCTCTTCATCCAAAGAGCCGTCAGCCAACCCTTTAATAAATGGATGTTCCATGTAAGATGCCCAAATTGGCTCAACGCGTTCATATAAACGATCTGTAAATAATTGTGTCACTACAAGTTCCTCCTAATTAGATTTGATTCAATATTTTTACTGCTTATCTTTAATCTAACCTATATCGACACAATATACAAAAATACGCCGGCTTGTTTATAAACACAAGTCGACGCATTCAATTATCATGCTGAATAAAGCATGACTATTTAACATCTTGTTTGCCACCTGAAATAAATTGCGCAATCATTTGTTTAACCAATACAGCCACAACATCTAGCATCACTATCACCTCCATTGTGTGATAGTTTTAATATTTTATTTGAATTTAAAAGAACACCTTCCATTTTATGTGCTAAAGCTTTGCTCATACAAATAAACAATGGATAGCTTACAGTCTGACATTGTTTTTGGTCTCTAATGGGATGAATTTCAATATTTGTTAAAAACGTTGTAAATGCTTCTTGTCGATTTTGATATTCATTTTCTAAATTTTGTTCCCCAAACATGTAAAATATTTTTTTCAAATTTTTATAATACATCTTCACCCTCTTTTTTTCTTATATACCAGTTTTTTTACCCCACCTTAAGTTGGATATAAATTCAAAAAATGCCCCTTTTTTTGAATTTACAATGATTTTTTCACTTTTTAAGCTACGATTTTCAAGAAGTTGAATTATTTCCTAGGTATGATAGCATGAATACCGTCTTTGCTTTTTTTCAATACTCAAATCAGAAAGGATGTTGCAGTTTTGAAGACGACTCATAAAGAGACAAACAAGATGTTTTCACCCGTATTTACTTATGCGTCTATACTTGTAGGTTTATTAGTATTAATCGGCGCAATTTTCCCTAACCAATTCGGCAAGGTTTCTGGTGCACTTGGGGCGTGGATTACAGAAACTTTCGGTTGGTATTATATGCTCGTCTTTTCTTTCATATTGGTTTTCTGTATTTTCTTAGTTTTTAGTCCGATCGGCAAATTAAAGCTAGGTAAACCTACAGACAAACCTGAGTTCCATACAATCTCTTGGTTAACAATGTTATTTAGTGCTGGTATGGGGATTGGCTTAGTATTCTATGGGGCTTCTGAGCCTGTATCACATTATTTAACTCCTCCTACAGCTTCTGCAGAAACGAAAGCAGCACTTGCAGATTCATTACGTGCGAGTTTCTTACACTATGGCTTTCACCCTTGGGCTGTTTACGGCATCGTAGCGTTATCACTCGCTTATTTCCAATTCAGAAAAGGCGAAGTCGGTCTTATTTCTAAAACATTACGACCACTTTTAGGTAAACGTGTGGACGGTTTACCAGGTACCATTGTCGATGTTTTAGCAGTATTTGCGACAATTATCGGTGTAGCGGTATCACTTGGTGTTGGCGCGATGCAGATCAATGGTGGCTTGAATTATTTATTTGGTATTCCAAATAACAAGTTAGTTCAAGGTATTATTATCGCAGTCGTAACTGTACTCTTCTTATACAGTGCATGGAGTGGTTTAAGCAAAGGAATTCAATATTTAAGTAACTTGAATATGATTTTAGCTGCGATTCTCTTTGCGATTTTATTAGTCATTGGTCCAACTTTACTCATCTTAGACATGATGACTTCTGCGACTGGTGATTACTTAAATACTTTAATCTTTAACAGTTTAGACACCGCACCATTAAACCAACAAAAACATGACTGGATGCAGACATGGACAGTTTATTATTGGGGCTGGTGGATGAGTTGGAGTCCGTTCGTCGGTATCTTTATCGCCCGTATCTCTAAAGGACGCTCTATCAGAGAATTCGTTATGGCAGTCTTACTAGTGCCGACAATCGTCAGTATTTTCTGGTTCAGCGTATTCGGTTTAACAGGTATCAGTGTTGGACAAGAACATACGGAAATCTTTAAAATGCCACCTGAAACACAATTATTCGGTATCTTTAATGAATTGCCGATAGGCAGTGTCTTATCCATTATCGCACTCGCATTAATTGGATCATTCTTTATTACTTCTGCCGATTCAGCAACATTCGTTTTAGGTATGCAGACGGCATTTGGTACATTACGTCCAGCAGGATTCGTAAAAATTGTATGGGGACTTGCGCTTTCTGCGATTGCGTATGTATTACTGCTTGCCGGAGGCGAAACAGGATTAGACGCTCTACAATCTGCGGCGATTATCTCAGCCTTACCATTCAGTGTGGTCGTTATCTTAATGACGCTTTCATTCTATAAAGATGCGAATAGAGAGCGTAAAGCGTTAGGATTAACACTCTCACCTAATGAAGAACATACTAAGATTTTACATGCCGCATCTAAGAGACACTCGTCAGAAGATCGCTCATAAATTTAACTACATGCGTATCCATACGCTTCAATTTAAGGATAAACAAAAGCAGCACCTTCTCTTCTAATTTGAGAAAGTGCTGCTTCTTTATATTAATAACGTTTATTATTTCTAGAACGCATGATCTGACGTACAATACGTGTGACTAAACGCACAATTTGCCTCACTTGTCTTTGGTTAATTTTAGCCATAATCTACCTCCAATTTTTGTAAGTATAACATGGTCCTAACACAAGACAAATTGATAACTATTTATTTTCGAAATAGTTGTGTTTTTTGAGGAACCTTTCTGCGACTACGGCCGGCTCTTGTTGTTTGCCGTCTGATTGATAATTTAACTCTTGCATTGTTTTCGTAGAGACCTTGCCTTGAAGTTTTTCTAATGAATGTTTAATTTTAGGGTTCTTTCTTAGGAAGTCGTTCTTCGCAAGTGGACTTGCGTCATATGGCGGGAAGAATTTACGGTCATCTTTTAATACTTTCAAGTTATAAGCTGAAATACGACCATCTGTAGTATAACCTAGAGCCACATCTAATTTATTGTTTTTTAAAGCATCATATACTAAGCCGATTTGCATAGGTCGGATACTTTTAAATTTGAATCCATAGGCTTTAGTGAAAGCCGGGTAACCATCGCCAGCACGTTTAATCCAAGTAGAATCTGTACCTAAACGCAACGCGTCTTTATGTTTCTTTAAATCCGAAACTGTTTCAAGATGATACTTGTCAGCCACTTCTTGTGTCACCATGAAGGCGAATGTATTTTCAAAACCATACGTATCAAAGAACGTTTGATCATATTGTTTCGTAAAGCCTTTTTGAACAACATCCATAGCCTTCTTGGTATCAGTAATAGGTTGTTGATTTAACGCTCCTACTAAATCTGTACCTGTATAACGCGTAGAAGAAATTTGCGCATCTCCATTCAATAAGGCGTTATGTTGAATAGTAGCTGAGCCTAAGTTGTTAATAATGGTTGGTTTTACTTTCCCTTTCGTATCATGTTCAATTTGTAGGCGAATCATATGTGCCATAATTTGCGATTCACTTGTTGCGAGTGCAGTAATTTTAACATTTTTACCTGGGCCGCCATCTAAGCCAGGTAACCCACATCCAGCAAGTATAAAGACACTTGTTAAAACCATCCCCATTAAATATTTAAACTTTTTCATTACAACCCCCACATTAATTTCTTTTATAATCATTTTATTTTCACAATTAACCACTACACATTATAACACATACATTTTTTGTGCATGGCATACCGTTTCTATCCTAACTTCAGTCTAACCTCACACAAACGTTAGACTAACCCAGGCACTTTATCCCTTGTCCTCACAACATTCTTCATCATTTAATCAATCTAGACATACCCTCTTTTTTAATTTGAAAGTTATAAAATGACAGTTGATTTTTATTGTATTTTATCTATATACTCATTACATAAAGAGAAAGAGGAGCTTAAAATCATGAAAGTTTATTGGGATTTAGGTGTAGAATTCTTAAGCCAGTTATTTACAGGTAAACTTCCGACTGTTTTTATTATCTTGGTTGTTGTTTCGATACTATTGAATTTTGTCATTGAATATATTTATGAGCGCTTTGAGAAACCAGAAAAGAATATTGTCAGCTCATTTTTGGCACTACTTATTGAAGAAGTAATTGGCTTCATTATTTTTATCTTTGCGTTTATCGCTGCGATAAAGTTTTTAGATTCAGTTACACTTTCAAATTTAACTGATACGTCTGCGATAGCTTTAGGAGAAATAACACTCGTTAGTTATGTTGTTTTTAGTGTGTTATCTTTGCCCTCTTTATTACTTCAATTTGTTGAATCTAATATTGGAAAGCTCTTAAACATTGTGGGGCAGGTCATTATTGGCGGGTTAGTTTATTATGTGTTGTTTGAAACCTTGCCGATGCCTATAACTTTTGATCTTCTATATACAGTTGTCGCATTATTTATTGTGATGATCTTAAATATCGTTTTATGGTCTCTTTCTATCAATACGTTGAAAAATGAAAAAGCAGCAGATTAGTTAATTATTCACTTTGTTTTGCCATTGTTTATCGAATTGTTTTTAGCTATGTTGTTTTATCTTTTCTCTTCTTTAATCGATACAGGTTCTATGTTAGGATTGTATCTTGTAAGTGTATAAGCAATTGTTGTCCTTTTTTCGCAACCCTTGTTAAGCGGTTGCTTTTTCAATGACTTCGATACGATGCTTAATTATTTTCAATAAAAAAGAGAAAGGCAGAGAAAGATGAAAATAAAATACATACTGTTATTGACGTTATCTACAGTACTACTCGCAGGTTGCGATTATTCAAAGAGTGAAAACCGCAATGGTTTCTTCTTTAATACTTTCGCAAAACCAATGGACAATTTACTACATTGGCTTGGTCATAATTTAAACGATAACTATGGTCTCGCAATTATCGTTATTGTATTAGCCATTCGCTTAGTTATGTTGCCGTTTATGTTAAGCCAAACTAAGAATGGTCAAATCATGCGTAAAGTTATGGACATTGCGAAACCTGAGATGAAAGAAGTACAAGAAAAAGTTAAACGTGCACGTACACAAGAAGAAAAAATGGAAGCGCAACAAGAATTAATGGCTGTTTATAAAAAGTACGACATGAATCCAATGAAGAGTATGCTTGGCTGTCTGCCAATCTTAATTCAAATGCCTGTACTCTTTGGTTTATATGTCTCATTAAAATGGCCTTCACATGGCGGTATCACAGATCATCCTCACTTCTTATGGTTCAAACTGACAGAACCTGATGTTTGGATTACAATCATCGCCGGCGCCCTTTACTTCTTGCAATCACTTGTCAGCATTGAAAATATGCCGAAAGAACAACGTCAAATGGGTTACATGATGATGATTATCTCACCTATCTTCATCATTTATATCTCATTCACTTCAGCTGCAGCATTAGGTCTTTATTGGTCAGTCAGTGCCATCTTTATGATTGTTCAAATGTTCTTTGCGAACAGATACTACAGTAAAGTTGCGGATGAAGAAGTAGCACGTATTAAGCGCGAACAAGAGAAGAAAGAAGATAAACCTAAAAACACGAAAGTCGTTTCTAAGAAGAATAAGAAAAAATAAATATGATGAATTGGCCCGGGAAGTTATTTCCTGGGCTATATTTATATAACAAAAAGAACGTTTCTACCTGTCGTAAAAACGTTCTTTTTAATATAAATTTAGAAGAATCTTAGTAAGACGATGCCTATGAAGATACATATGATTCCTAAAATCTTACGTACATTAATCTTGTTTTTCTTCGCACCTAAAATGCCGAAGTGATCAATTATGACACCCATTAACATCTGACCCAGCATGCCGACAATAGTCGTCAATGCAGCACCTAAATGTGGCATTAAAACGATATTCGCTGTGACAAATACCACACCAAGTACCCCGCCAATAAAATAAACTGGTTTGATTTTACCTACTTCTGGTTCATAAGTTGATAATTTAAATGAACGATTTACAAACGCTGTAATGATAATTAATGCGATTGCCCCTACAGAGAATGAAATTAATGACGCAAATAACGAACTATGTACTTGTTGTCCCAACTGACTATTGATCGCAGTTTGAATCGGTGGTGCAAACCCAAAGATAAATCCTATGACTAACCATGGTAAGACTTTATTAGCTTTTTCTTCTTTAGGTTGATGTTTAACATAATTCATCACAATGATGCCAATAAATAACAATAAAACACCAATCAGCTTTAAGAATGTGAATGGTTCTATTTTAGCTCCTAACCAACCAAAGGTATCAATCATCACACCCATAATAATTTGTCCAGCAATGGTTATAATGACTGTCAATGACGCACCTAGCCTTGGAAACAGTAATAGATTTCCTGTTAAGAATAAGACACCTAATAGTCCTCCAACGAACCACGTATAATTAAACGATTGGTCAGAAAAGAAACTTGGTGTGAAATGTCCAGGTGAAATAATCAAGTTTACAATGAATAAAAATAGAGCGCCGACTGAAAATGAGATTGCTGAAGAATAAAATGATGAGTGTGTATAGCGTATTAGTTTTGTATTAATAGAAGTTTGTACAGGAACCACCATTCCTGCAACTAAACCCAGTAAAAATAAAAACAGCATGCGCGCCCTTCTTTCCTACAATGATTAAAATAGTATAGCATAACTCAAACCTATTAGAAATCTCTGTTGTGAAATCTTCAATTGTCTATTTTTCCAACAATTAAAAAAGCTGCCGATGCGGCAGCTCCCAATCATTCTTCTTATTTACGTACTAATGCTAAAATACCTGCAACAAGTATTAAAATACCAGATAAAATTCCGAATAAACCAATGAAAATAAAGTTTAGTACGCCTCCTATAACAAGTAAAACACCCATTAAGACACGTTTTTTATTACTTAATTCCAATTGCTTTATTGACAATGAGCCTCTAAATCCTTAACAACCCCAAAACTTGTCGAATGGTCGGCTTAATAGCTCACGCTATGCCGACATTCGTCTACAAGTTTAGTTAAGGGTTCTTCTCATTGATCAATAAATTTTCTCGGCATAAATGCGTGTTCTACTTTTTGTTTTTCAATCTTTTCAACACAACAAAAAACGGCGTCATAAGTAATGTAAAAAATAATGCGGAAATCAAATTTGCATACAAGTTAAACTCAATCGGCAATATTAAATCTAATAAAGATGTCAAAACAAAAAATGAGATAAAAAAATACATAAAAGATAAAAAGACTTTCAAAAATAAAACTCCTTTCTAGCAAATCTTATCACAATAGTTTTTGCTTTACAGGTCTACATTTCGCCGTTATAATCTAGTTAAATCCTGTGAGGGCGTACTTATACGTTCTGTCCGAACGTGTGCTGAAATCGCAATCGCTCTCCGTCAATTTTTTTATTTTAAATTCAAAGAAACGGCTTGAGATATTCCGAGCAGTTACAAAAATTAATTTGTGTTGAATATTGCTACTGCATTTTTTAAAAAGTGATGTAGATTTATAGCCCATAACTTTTTTGAATTTCATCGACGATGCGGCGTCGAAGGAAAAATAAATAGACCGTACGAAAGAAAAAAGCCAATCCAATTTTATCTGGGGTGGCTTTTATTTTTTAATGCCCTTATTTTTAATTTTAAGGGGACATTCTGAAGTTCCGTAAGATCTTTACAGAGGTTTTTTATCCGAAATTATTTATCAGCTCTTAAAACGCAAATGAGAGCTAAATAAATAAATATATCATGATTCTAAAAAGCAAAAGATCAATTCAGCGTCTGATTTTTAGACACTGCCCATTTACATGCAAACTAAAATATTACATAAAATTACTCAAAAATCAACTCGATTTTTAGTTCCAACAGGAGCAAGATTCTGTAAAAAATATCAAAATTTAGATTTGGGGTTAATTTTCTTGTAAGAGCATAAGGAAAATATGCATACATTTTTAAATTATTACTAATATGTATAAAGACAAGAAGAAACTCGTTTTCAACTCGTTTCTAAAAAAAACCAAAAAAGACAACACTAAATTCTTATGATAATATCATGACGAATGTTCTTACAGTTATATATTACAATTAAAAAGAGGGGATACTTGGAGGTAAAAAGATGAACATTAGAAATTTTAAATTATATGAAATTACCTTTTTAATAATTTCTATGCTATCAATTATCACAGTATTTCTTAATGTTGCTGATATATTAAAAATGCCAATACAATGGCAATATTTCTTTCAATCAATGATATTTTTATCTTTAGGTATAGCAACTAAAAAAAAATGAAAGTAAGTGCAATTATTGCCATTATAGCTAGTATCGTAATAATATCGTCTATTTTTTTCATATAAAAAAGCCCGCCAAAAGCGGACTTTTTTTATTTTAATAACGTTTTGCCCAAGTAGCTTTATATACCCATTTCTTTTTAGGTAATTGATAAGGATTATCTCGGACTAATCTTTTCTCAGCTGTTCCACAGTTAACCTTAAGTGCTTTTTGCCATAACTTAACCCATTCTGCTTGAGAAATATAATTATCTTTATTCTTAAAGTAACTGTTTTCAACACATAACAACACATGTATATGCTGATTATAACTGCGTTATTTTCGTAATAACGCTAAGACACCCGCAGCTAAGATTAAAATACCTGCGATGATTCCATAGATACCAATTAAGAAAAAGTCTAGTACACCTGCGATAATGAGCAAGATACTCATTAATACACGCTTTCTCTTAATTAAACAACTAATTATGAATGTCGCTATACTCATCAATATAACGATAATACCTAACGTATAGATATCACTGCTTCCAGCATTTCCGACAGCTTCATTCGCACTTGCGACCATTAATGTGGAAACCCCACCAATAATCCCAAATATACTGCCGACAATACCTAATACAATTTCTGCGATACGGTTTCTAGGTTTTTCATATCTTAATTCATCCATTTTTATAACTCACCTTTAAAACTAAAATTTATTTCTATCTACTCTTCTAACATCGCTTGATCTGCTGCTTCTTCTTGTTTTTGAAGTTCTGCATCTAATTTCGCTTGTTCTTGTGCCTCACGTGCTGCTTGTTCGTCTTGACGTTTCATTTCTGCTTCATAGGCACGTTGATCCGCTTCTTCTTGTTTTTGTCTTTGTGCTTCTTCTCGTGCATCTATTTCATCTTGGCGCTTCATCTCTGCTTCGAATTCTTTATCGATGCGATCTTGATTTTTTTGCCATTCTGCATCTTCACGTTCAAGTTGCTTTTGATATTCTTTATCCCATTCTGCTTCTAATTCATCATAAAGTTTATCAATACGTGCTGCTAAATCGTTGTATTCTTTATTTGTGACACCACGTGTAACGTGGTTCATTCTTTCTCCATCTGTTAATGCGTTATATTCATCTACTAACGCATTGTATTCTTCTGCTGTGTATGGATAATCCTCGCTATCGTCTTCAGCTTTTGTTTTATCTTTCTTCGTATCCGATTGGCTGTCAGCTTCATTATAACTTCCATCTTTAATCATTGCTTGATGAAGGTTCCATTTCGCTTTAACATTTGCAGTTTTAAAATACGTGTCCATTTCTAAGGTATAGACTTTGGCTTCTGGAACATCAAATGTTAAAGTGCCTGTCGCAGTTTTACCTTGGTTTAATTGATGAGAGAAAATACCATCTATACCATCTCCGCCAATCCAATCTGGATACGTTTCTCCTCTGACGTTCATTGTAAATGCGCTAGAATCTACAAGTACTTGATCGCTGTTATTGTTTTTAAATTTCAATGTCACTTTTAATACTTTACCGTTATTAGGTGCTTCGTAATCTTCATAATCATTTACATACTCTGCTTTAACTACTCGAACATCTACACCGTCAGCGTCAACGATTTGTCCTACTCTGAATGTTTTCATTTCTTCCGTTGCTTTACCTCTTGCTTCTGTACCTTCTGTCTTTTCTTCAGACTTTGCGCCACTGCAGGCAACTAATAAAAATAATACACTAATCATCAAAAACCAAAGTCTTTTCATCTTTCTCTCTCCGCTCTGTATTTAGTTGTGAAACGATGAAATTTCAATGCATTTATCATCAAATTGTCTTTATAGGAATATTTTATAATACTTTTAAGTAAAAGCAATCTTTTTCCGAATATTTATGAAGGTTTGATGAATATTTTTTTAATTGATACTTTGGATTATAGGTAATTCAGATTAATACTATGTATAAATATAAAAAAGCCGCCATAGGCAGCTTTTTCAATTATTGTGAATCATCTTGAGATTGATTGTTCGTATTTTGTTGTTTTTGCGCTTCTGCTTCACGTGCAGCTTGTTCATTTTGACGTTGTACTTGAGCTTCATAAGCACGTTGTTCCGCTTCTTCTTGTTTGCGTCGTTGTGCTTCTTCACGCGCATTGACTTCATCTTGGCGTTTCATTTCTGCTTCAAACTCTTTATTGATACGGTCTTGATTTTTTTGCCATTCAGCCTCTTCTTCTTTTACTGCTTTTTGATATGCAGCATCAAGCTCTTCTCCATAATCTTCTAGCAATTTATCTACACGATCAGCTAAATCATTGTATTCTTTGTTCGTAACTCCACGTGTGACATGGTTCATACGCTCACCTTTTGTGAAGGCATTGTATAAATCAACTAACGCATTATATTCATCGGCAGAATAAGGATAGTCTTTTTCTTTAGATGATTTTTTAGAACTTTTCTCTTTAGTATCAGATGCTGCTGCTTTATTTGTATCGTTTTGACTGTCACCTTTTTTAATCATTGCTTGGTGGATGTTCCATTTACCTTTAACATTTTTCTTTTTAAACTGCGCATCCATTTCTAATGTATAGACTTTAGCGTCTGGTACATCGAACGTCAAAGATTCTACTGCAGTTTTTCCATGACTGAGTTGATGCGTGAAACTTCCTTCTGAATGATTACCGCCAACCCAGTCTGGATACGTTTCTCCTCTAATCGTCATTGCGAATGCGCTAGAATCCACAACCACTTTTGGTTTATTATTATTTTTAAATTTCAAAGTTACTTGTAATGCTTTCCCGTTCTTTGGTGCATCAATATCACTGTAGTTATTAATGTATTCCGCTTTGATAACTTGAACATCCACACCATCGGCATCTACTATTTGTCCAATTTTGAATGTCTGCATTTGATCAGTAGCTTTACCTTTTTTAATTGTTTCGTCTGATTGATCATGTGATTTCAAACCGAAACAGCCCGCTAATAAAAATAATGCACTGATTACAATTAACCAAAGTTTTTTCATTGATATCTCTCCGCTCTGTCTTAGTTGTAAGTATCATAGATGTCTAATGGAGACATTTATTTTCTTGTATAACACTATCTTATATTACTTTTAACCAAAATCAATCTATTTTTAAGTTTTTGTTAAGCTCATGTAAAATATTTTTTATTTCCACGTTAAAAATGCTGAAAGTATAGGAATTCAGCGATTTTCTTTCTATTAATTTTTGTTGATTTTGAACAAAAAAGGGTTAACTTACACGGAATAGGTAATACAAATAAAAGCGAGTCATATATTCATACAAATAAATGAATATTTTTCTTTTTGTTATCGCTAAAAATGCACCTTTAAAGACACCTTATGCATAACGTTAACTTCTCAGACAAATTTAAAGTTATAACTAAATAATTGTGCAAAATTTCATTGACGAAACCAATAGAAAGCGTTTACAATTAATGTGAAATCAATCACATAGAGGAGTTGTATTAGAATGCAAAACTTAAGAAATAGACATTTCCTAACATTATTAGATTTTTCACAGAAAGAGATGGAGTTCCTACTGAACTTATCAGAAGATTTAAAACGTGCAAAATACGCAGGTATTGAGCGACAAACACTTAAAGGAAAAAACATTGCATTAATT
>NZ_KV797504.1:0-292 GCF_001809385.1 Staphylococcus sp. HMSC055C03 | reverse complement strand
GCAAAGTTCCAGGTGAATATGAAGTACCAGTAACGGTGACATATCCAGATGGCACAAAAGATCATGTAACAGTTAAAGTTGTTGTAACACCACAACCAGAAAATGATAAATATGAACCAGTATCTAAAGATATTGAAAAACCATATAATCAACCAACAACTGTAAACGAAATCGTAAATCAAGTAACTGTACCTGATTATCCAACAGAAGGTAACCAACCAAAAGTAACAGTAGATAATCCAGCATTAATCCCTGATGGTAAAGTTCCAGGTGAATATGAAGTACCAGTAAC
>NZ_KV797503.1:0-551 GCF_001809385.1 Staphylococcus sp. HMSC055C03 | reverse complement strand
ACAAACACTTAAAGGAAAAAACATTGCATTAATTTTCGAAAAAGACTCAACTCGTACTCGTTGCGCATTTGAAGTTGCGGCAGCTGACCAAGGTGCAAGCACTACTTACCTTGGACCAACTGGTTCTCAAATGGGCAAAAAAGAAACAGCAGCAGATACAGCACGCGTTTTAGGCGGCATGTATGACGGCATCGAATATCGCGGATTCTCTCAACGTACTGTTGAAACATTAGCAAAAGAATCAGGCGTGCCGGTATGGAATGGTTTAACTGACGAAGATCACCCAACACAAGTATTAGCTGACTTCCTAACAGCTAAAGAAGTATTGAAAAAACCTTATCACGAAATCAACTTCACTTACGTAGGCGATGGTCGCAACAACGTTGCGAATGCGTTGATGCAAGGTGCAGCAATCATGGGTATGCGTTTCAACCTTGTTTGCCCTAAAGAATTGAATCCTACGGATGAATTATTGAACCGTTGTAAAGAAATCGCTGAAGAAAACGGTGGCGAAATCTTAGTAACAGACGACATCGATAAAGGTGTTAAAG
>NZ_KV797502.1:0-261 GCF_001809385.1 Staphylococcus sp. HMSC055C03 | reverse complement strand
ATCCCCATGTTTTCATGAAATCCTGAGTCAATTTTGCCAGTTTCAATAACTAAGTGTGTTTTACTGCTTACGCCACTTCTTGAAGTGAGTAATCCCACATATCCTTTAGGAATGTTGACTGCTAGATCAGTTTTGATAATCGCTTTCTCTTGCGGTTCAAGTATCTTAGTTTCAGCTGCGTAAATGTCATAGCCAGCGTCCGTTGCATTAGCACGTGTCGGCATTGTTGCGTTTTCTGAGAGTAGTTTAATTTGTAGTTTA
>NZ_KV797501.1:0-20921 GCF_001809385.1 Staphylococcus sp. HMSC055C03 | reverse complement strand
AACAAAAGAACCAAGATAAAGGTTTACAATAATTCAGCGTTGTACCTTGATTTAGTAATATAAATAAGTAAGAGGGCGGATTTGAAGATAACTTCAAAATACCGCCCTCTTTTTGATACATTTTTTATTCTGTTGCTAAAGGATTTTCAACTTTTACATACGTATAGTCATGTGCTTCATCTTCTAAGCGCATAGTAGTAACACATTTATAATCAATCGTTTCAGCAAAGAATGTGTGTTTGATGTCAGCTAAACGTTCATTATCAATCGTATGATCTGCTTGCATTTGATTGAATTTCTTTTGTGTAATCTGTTTAACGACATCCCATAATTTGTTTTCTGATATCACGCTTTCTTGTGTATGTTGCGCGATTGTTAAAATTAGCTCTCCAAGATGGTTTTGGATAGTTGAATAGAACGCCTTGTTGAATACAGAAGTTGATTTGCTAGTTAAGATACGTGATTTTTCATGGAAATGTTCTGTTGAGAAACCACTGTCGTTGAGTTGTTGTTCATCAATACGTAAACCTTCATAGTCACGAATGAACATATGATTTAAGCTGCCATCTTCATTGAATGAAGCCACTGCATTTTGTAAATGTGCTTCTAAAGCAATACCATATTTCACCATCAATGGAATCACGATATCGACTAATGCTTGCGCATATTCAGCAAGCCAAGCTTCTGAAGCAGCTTCAAAAGATTCTGTTTGCTTCGCATTTTGATAACGTTCAATTAACGAATTTATCACTGCAATTTCAGCGTTAGGATTACTAACTACTAAACTTGATGGAATGATGTTAATAGTATCAGGTGCTGTTAAGTGATAAACATTTTCTCTTAAGAGTGAACCAAGCTGTTCACTGCGTTCTGTTTGATAGTCGCCTTGATCTTGTTTGTGATAGAAATGAATACCCGCTAGTTCAGAAATTCCAGAAGCTTGAATATCTTTAAATAAAGGGTCTTCAGTCAATATCTGGTTAACGATATGCGTCACAAGTGGACCATTAAATGTTGTTTGTTCTGACAATGTTCGAATCTCTCCGGTAATATGCACATTGGTTGAGAGTTTGACATGCGGTGTTGTTTCTGGCCATTTCGGCATTAAAGTTCTAAATGACAGTCCCGCATAATAAGATGTTTCGTAAGGGATTGTCTTAATTTGATCTGCATCAAGTTCTTGAGAATAGTCACGTTCTAAAATCTCATCATATTGCCAAGGATGTAACACAATAATGCTGTAATGATTGTGTTCATCTGAAGGGATTGCTTGGTTAAAGGCACTTTCTAAACCTTTGAAGTTTTTAAAGAGCGTTTCATTATATGTATGCTCAAGTGTTTGTGTACGAACGAGTTCATTGTGTACCGCAATCCATTTTAATGCAATGGGTTGTTGGAATTCAGAAGAATATTGAATGTTTTCTTGTGGTGTTAAGCCTTTGCGTAATTTGGCACCTGGGTGAAGCGGGTGACCTTCAATGACTGATTGTTCAGAACGTAAATAACTATCTGATGCGTGTGCGATAATATCGAACATAGCACGTGTATCATCTTTTAAAGTGATATGTTGATAGCTGAGTGCGAGTGCCATATTGGCTACACTATTCATCATATCGTCACTGAATTGATCACTTGCTGGTCCTTTGAATTTAGGTGCTTCTGTTAAAATCACTTCTAATACTTCTTCTGGATGCATAATGCGTTGGTGTGTCTCTGGTTTATCCATTTCTGTGAAATAAAATGGACCATCCATATCAATACGGTCAAAAGCATGAAATCCTGAAATTGGCGCATAGAGTGTCAGTCTAGATGTCGGCCAATCCATTTTCATGACTTTGCCTGTGTTCGATGATAGCTCAAAAGGTAAATCTGTATTATTTATAATTTGTGCTTGTCGGCCTTGATTGACCATATTTTCTCGATAAATTGAAACGACTAAACGTTTCGTAACCAAGTCTCTTGCAGTTAGTAAAATAGCTTTAAATTGCTCAGCCCATTGTGGATGGGATGCAGAAAGGTAATCATAAGCAGATTGTTCTTCTGCTGTGAGCTTTATAGGTTGTTCATTTGTTTGTTGTAATATATTTTCCATAATACACCTCTTATTTAATTATTTTACAAAACAACTAAAGATTTGTATAATCCATCATATCGGTAATGATAATCATTATCAATTAAAAAGACAGGTGGAATAAAAAATGGCAAAATATTTTTTCCCAAGTTCATTCCTACTGTTTTTGGGGAATTGGATCGGACAAATCGCATTGAATTGGTATGTATACGAGCAATATCACAATGCTTTTTATTTGGGATTGGTCAATTTCGTCAGACTGATACCAATCTTATTTCTAAGTATCTGGGCAGGTGCTTTAGCTGATAAATTCGATAGAGGGAGATTAATTCGAATAACTGTCACAGGTTCTACAACTTTAACAGCAATCTTATGTTTGTTGAGCTTTGAATACAGGGAATTACCTATATATATTATTTTGATTTATGCTTGTTTAAGGGGCATACTTAATGCTGTAGAGACACCTGTCAGACAGGCGATTTTGCCTGATTTATCTGATAAAATCAGTACAGTCAAAGCAGTATCGTATCATTCGTTTATCATTAATATTTGTCGATCAATCGGACCAGCGATTGCAGGGGGCATTATCGCAGTGTTGAATGTGAAATATGCATTTTTAGCACAAACCTTGGTTTACATAGGTGCTATGCTGTTATGCTTGCCACTTCATTTCAAAGTCGCTTCAGCTTCAGATGAAGAAGGTGCAGCACGTTTCTCTGCAACGGTCGTCAAAGATTATTTTAAAACACATGGACAAGGACTCCATATCTTTATTACGTCATTGTTGATTATGGCCACTGGCTTCTCTTATACCACCTTATTACCGGTATTGACCAGTTTGAATTTTCCTGGTCAGGCTTCAGTCTTTGGCATCGCAATGACTTTCAGTGCTATCGGTGGTATTACCGCAACGTTATTATTGCCGCAGATACTGAAATTATTTTATTCAATTAATGTATACTATTTAAGTTCTATCCTGTTTGGTATCGCATTACTGATGGTAGTTATGCCGAATACAATTCTGCTGTTCGGCTTTATCTTTTTAATCGGTTTATTTAGTCAATGTGCACGGACAACAAATCGTGTATATTTTCAAACACATATTGAACCTGAAAGACGTGGCAGAATTTTAAGTATTGTGATGATGGACCGCGGCATGATTCCATTAGGTGCAGTTATTATGAGTGCGTTAACAGAACTTATCGGCATTGTACCGACATTTATTACAATGGGTCTTAGTACATTACTCATTGCAGCACTCTTTTATGGGATGAAAGAACTTAAGAATAGAGGAAGTGTAATATGAGACAAACAACATTACAACAAGCAGATATCAATATGCAGCATCGTGTATTCAACGCCATGATTAAAGAACATATTTTTAACGAAGGCACACGTATTACGAAACAAAATCATCGGTTAGAAGTTCAATATCAAGGTAAAGTACTCTCAGTCAGCATTAATGGTGTATATGCATTTGAACGCTATCAAATGCAAGGGCCGCTGGAACTGCAAGAGGGAGACAAACAACAGACGATAGCATCCTTAGAACAACTAATCGACACGCTAGAACAAGATTTTGACGTAGCGTTCCCGACTCGTTTAAAACAAGAGTTGATTCATAGTCGACGTGGCTTTGATTTAACTTATGCGCAAATGGAGAAACGCCATCAGCTCATTCAAGATAGTATGAAATTTTCGAGAATGCCAGTGAGCTTGAATTATTTTGCTTGGATGTCGCATATGAATGCATTAGGTGAAATGGATGATTTATTATATTCAGAGAGTTTAGTTGTCGAAGGACATCCGACTCATCCATTATCCAAAACCAAACTGCCTTTAACGAACGAAGAAGTGATGCGTTATGCGCCAGAGTTCGAACAAATCATTCCATTAAAAGTCATGTTGCTGAGAAAAGAAGATGCAGTGACAACCAGCGCTTCTTCTGATCCTGATTTCATATTGAATGAAGTTCTAAAAGATGACAAAGCCCAATTGAAAGATTATGCGAAAGCGCTCGGTTATGATATCGATGACTTTGAAATTGTCATAATTCATCCATGGCAATATGAACATGTCATTGTAGAACAATTTAAAACTTGGATTCAGGAACAACGTTTAATACCGACACCCATCACTTTGAAGTCAAAGGCAACTTTATCATTTAGAACGATGGCGTTATTAGAGCGTCCTTATCATATTAAATTGCCAGTTCAAGTTCAGGCAACGAGTGCCATTCGTACAGTTTCTTCTGTTACGACAGTAGATGGACCGAAATTAAGTTATGAATTACAAGATATGTTGAACGTCTATCCGCAACTTAAAGTGGCGAGAGAACCGTTCGGCTTACATGCGGCTATTGAACCAGACCAAGCACGACAATTAGCTTATATTGTCAGAGAACGCCTGATGATTGATGGTGAAGGTGTAACTGTCGTAACCGCAAGTTTAGTAAATCAAAATCCTGTAGATGACATGAAAGTGGTGGACAGTTACTTAGAATGGGTTGATCGTGAAATTTCAGCACAATCAATCAAGCATTTCATGACAGTCTATGCACATACTTTAATTCCACCATTAATTGCCTATATCCAAGAGTATGGCATTGCTTTAGAAGCGCACATGCAAAATACAATTGTGAAACTTGGCAAGGACTATAAAATGGCCTTTATGGTCAGAGATTTAGGCGGCTCTCGTATAGATTTAGAAACGATGAAAGAGAAAATTCCAAATGTCAAAGTTGAGAATGAAAGCTTAATTGCGGAAGATATTGAAGCGGTGATTGCGAAATTTCAACACGCAGTCATTCAAAATCAAATGGGTGAATTAATTTATCATTTGAGTCAGCATGAGGATGTGACAGAACAAGAGTTGTTTACGATTGTTCAAGAAATTACACGCCATGCGATTGATCCGAATAAACCACATGCGACAGTCTTGAACCAAATTCTCTTTGGACCGACGATTACTGTGAAATCTTTATTAAGAATGCGCATGGAAGGCAAAGTAAAAAAATACGTAAATACGATTTTAGATAACCCATTGAAAGAGGGAGAGTGAACCCCATGGCTTATGTAGAAATAGATTTAGCCAAAATCCAATTCAATGCATTGATGTTGAAAGAAAAGCTGGCACAAAGAAATTTAGAAATGATGCCAGTGATTAAATGTATCGCTGGAGATAAGCTGATTGTTGAATCATTGAAAACACTTGGTTTTGATCAGATGGGTGACGCACGAATGGTCAATATTGACCAAATTCATGACGGTGCACTCTCTTATATGTTGATCCGCACGCCTAATCGCAGTGAATTAGAAGATTGTATTGAGAAAACTGATATTAGTATACAAACGGATCTTGAAACAATTCGCTTATTGAATGAAACTGCAAAATCAATGGGCAAAAAACATAAAATATTATTAATGGTAGATTGGAAGGACAGTCGTGAAGGTGTCTTAACGTATGACGTTGTTAAGTACATAGAAGAAATCATGTATATGTCTCATATATGTTTAACAGGACTGGCTTTTAATTTTATGTGCTTTTTAGATATTCCGCCGACTGAAGAAGATATTTTACGTATGAATCAATTTGTACAAGCAGTTGAAAAAGAAACGGGTTATACTTTAAAAATGATTTCAGGTGGCAACTCAAGTGCGTTACCATTACTTGATTATTGTACGTTCGGCAGAATCAACCATTTAAGAATAGGTGAGTCATTGTTTCGCGGTATCAGTACAGTAGATCAAAAGCCGATTCATTATCTCTTCCAAAATGCGATTACTTTGAAAGCAGAAATTATAGAAGTCAAACCAAGAATAGATATTCAACATGATCGCTCATATTTACAGGCCATCTTAGACATCGGTCATATTGATACTGTGATAGAAGATATTACTCCTTTAAATGATCAAGTGAAAATTATGGGTGCGACAAGTGATCACCTCATGATTGATTTACAAAACACAGATTATTATCAAACAGGAGATATCATTGAGTTTACGCTAGGTTATAATGCATTAGCACAAAGTATGTATCAAAAGACGCTGAAACATGTGTATATCAGAGATGCTGGTGTACAGATTTTAGTGGACCATTTTGAAGTCAATCATGACCATGTTCAAATTAATCCTTGATAAATATAGGCAAAAAAATTGACAATATTGTAAACCGAACAAAATTTGTTCGGTTTTTTGTTTAATATTGCTAAAACCATGTTGACATTGAGAATCGTTATCAATAAAATAAAAAGTAAGATGATTGAATGAGCGATAAATGGGATATATCTAAATGGATGGTACGTAGATACATACGACCTTCATACATAACTTGGCACGAGAAAGATAATTGAGTTGACCTTCAGCTACATTTCATTTGTTGCCTCATAGAGCATCTAACAATATGAAGGAGTGGAAACATGAATAGATTAAAGTTTCTTGGTATTCTTATGTTAGTACTTGCTTTGACTGTCGTTGCGGCTTGCGGCAATAACAGCAAAGATAGTTCAAAAGAGTCTGATAGTAAATCTTCAGATGATACAATCGCAGTAAAAAATGAAGCGGGCACAACGAAAGTGAAAAAAGATGCGAAACGTGTCGTTGCTTTAGAATATTCATTCGTTGATGCTTTAGCTGCATTAGATGTGAAACCTGTAGGGGTTGCAGACGATAATAAAAAAGATCGTATTATCAAACCTATCCGTGAGAAAATCGGAAATTACGAATCAGTCGGTACACGTAAACAACCAAACTTAGAAGTAATCAGTAAAGAAAAACCTGACTTGATTATTGCGGATGCACAACGCCATAAAGGTATTTATAAAGAATTAAACAAAATTGCACCAACTATCTTATTACCAAGTTTTGATGGTGACTATGATGCAAACATCGAATCATTCAAAACAATCGCAAAAGCCTTGAATAAAGAAAAAGAAGGCGAAAAACGTTTAGACGAACATAATAAGAAAATGGATAAATATTCAAAAGATATTACTTTAGATAAAGACTTAGCTGCTTTACCTGCTGTATTAACTAAAACAGATATTATGGCGCACTCAGATAAATCTTATGTTGGTCAAGTGTTCCATCAATTAGGCTTTAAAGAAGCATTAAATAAAGATGTATCAAAAGATTTACCTAAATACCTAGATGGTCCATACTTGAAAATGAGTACGGAACAAATTGCGAAAGTAAATCCAAAACAAATGTTCATCATGATTGATGAAAAAGATAAACCATTATTAGAGAAACAACAAAATGACAAAGTATGGCAAACAATCGACGCAGTTAAACATAAACGTGTTTACACTGTAGATCGTAGTACTTGGTCTCGTTCTCGTGGTTTAATTTCATCAGAAGAAATTGCGAAAGAGTTAGTAGAACTATCTAAAGAACAAAACAACAAATAAGCGATTAAGATGATTAGAAGGGTGAATGGCTATGACAAACCAATCTAGCCACAGCCTTATTGAAAAGAAACAAAGAAAACGCACCACACTCCTCTTTATCGGGAGTGTGTGCTTTCTTTTTATCGTGATGTATTTCAATTTGACTGTCGGCACAACACATATGAAATTTAAAGATATTGCAGATTATTTAATATGGCATCATGACACGAAAAATACATTTATTATACATAATATCCGTATGCCAAGAATGGCAGGCGGGCTATTGATTGGTGCAGCTTTAGCAGTTGCTGGTTTATTTATGCAGGCAATGACGCGTAACCCATTGGCATCTCCGCAAATCTTCGGTGTGAATGCCGGAGCATCATTTATTATTGTTGTGATTACAGTCATCTTTCCGGCATTGACTTCAATTTCAACATTACTTGCGTTTATCGGCGCGTTTATTGGCGGTAGTATTGTTTATATGCTGTCTGACTCAACGAAAGGCATGACACCAGTCAAATTAGCTTTAGCTGGTATGACGGTTCATTTGTTCTTTACAAGTTTGACACAAGGTATCATTTTATTAAATGAAGATTCTACAACGACAGTTTATTTCTGGTTAGTCGGTACACTCTCAACATTGAAATGGGGAGATGTATTGTCTATCACACCATGGATTATCGGTGCATTCATCGGTGCATTATTCATGGCACGTCAAATATCAGTGTTAGAACTTGGCGATGAGTTAGCAAGAGGACTAGGTCAAAATATTAAGTTAACACGATTATTGTTAGGGGTGTTGGTGGTAATTTTAGCCGGAGCATCCGTTTCAATTGCCGGACCTATCGGATTTATCGGTTTGATTGTTCCGCACATTGTAAAATATTATACTTCTCATAATTACTTTGTGATTATACCGCTGACGATGATTTTCGGTGCTGCCATTTTATTATTATCAGATGTCATCAGCCGTTTAATTGCATTTCCATTTGAGACACCGGTCGGTATTGTGACATCCTTCGTCGGTGCGGTTTACTTCTTAGGCTTAACATTGAGAGGAGTGAAACGAGTATGACAAGACATTTAGGGCGTAAATATATAATTGTGATTGCGATATTGATCGTCGTTTCCATCTTCTCATTATGTGTGGGTGCCGTATTTGTAAATCCGCTTCAAGCCCTCAAAGGCTGGATTATGCAAGATGACTTTATCGTCAATGAATACCGAGAACCAAGACTTTATGTCGGTTTATTAGTCGGCAGCAGTTTAGCAATTTCAGGTGCAGTAATTCAAGGTGTTGTACGAAATCCTTTAGCATCACCAGATGTTATCGGGATTACTAAAGGTGCGAGTTTAGCAACTGTTTCAGTCTTGATTCTCTTCCCGAAAGCACCGATTTATGTATTGCCGGTTGCTTCGTTTATCGGAGCTTTAGTCATCAGCTTATTATTATCTTATTTAATCGCACGTAAAGAAGTACAAGGTTCAAACTTAGCGTTAATCGGTTTAGCCATCGGTGCAATTTGTATGGCAATTGTGCAATACTTACTCATTCGATTCCCATTAGAAGCCAACTTAGCTTTAGTATGGTTAACAGGAAGTTTATTCGGACGTTCCATGGACCATGTGATTTCAATCTTGCCGTGGTTTATTGTGACCGTACCGCTTATCTTATTTTTTGCGCAACGTTTAGATATTATTCATTTAGGTGATCAAGTAGCGACTGCGCTTGGTACGAGAGTTCGTTCAGTTAAAATGGTAATGTTGATACTTGCGGTTATGCTGGCAGGTTCTTCTATTGCGGTTGTCGGCGGACTGAGTTTCTTAGGATTGATTGCACCACATATTGCACGTTCGATTGTCGGCCATAAACATATTCATATCATTATGATGTCTGGATTAGTCGGTGCGATTTTAATTATAGTCAGTGATACATTAGCACGCGGCATTCACCCGCCGTTAGACATTCCAGTCGGTGTGATTATTGCGATTGTCGGTGCACCATACTTTATTTATGTTTTACGCAAAATGTAATAGGGAAATAGACAACTGTCTCTTATTAACATGAGAGGCAGTTTTTTTATAGGGGAAGTTGGGGTATTAGAATTTGAAGGTGTTAAATTTATACAGATTTATGTATAAGTATTAAAATTCTTATTGCTTAACCATTACAATACGCTTATAATGTATTGTAATGAAAGGGAGAGACTATGGAAAAATATACAAAATCAGAAATCTTCAAGGGACGTTTGAAGTTCATTATCATGTCATTGCTCGGTATCATGTTGTTCTTAGTACCGGTGCCGGTGACACAAGACGGAAAGCAACAAACGACATTATTGGTAGCATTTTTAGCAGGTTGGTTGAAGGACGTATTAGGTCCAGCAATGCCGTATTTAATTTTAATTGTAATTACATTATCTGGTATTTTGACTTTATGCTGTTCGACTTTCTTAAAGAAGCGCTTAAAGTCTGATGGGTTATTGAATAATACGTTTAATGTGACGCCGATTTGGTTGGTTGTCAGATTATTAGCGGTAGTGTTTGCATGGATGACATTTTTACATATTGGTACAAAAGTGATTTATTCAGACGATACTGGAAATTTAATCTTTTCTAGTTTATTGCCGACGTTATTCTCAGTGTTCTTTTTTGCGGCACTCTTTTTACCGTTACTGATGGAATTCGGTTTATTAGAAATGTTAGGACCGATTTTCAGACCAGTCATGCGACCATTATTCACTTTGCCTGGCCGTTCTACAGTGGATAACCTTGCATCATTTATCGGTGATGGTACAGTTGGTGTTATCATTACGAGTAAGCAATATGATCAAGGCTTTTACTCTAGACGTGAAGCGACCGTTATTTCAACAACATTCAGTGTTGTTTCACTGACGTTTGCGATTGTAGTGGCTGAAACAGTAGGGATGCAGAATCATTTCTTCTATTTCTATTTAACAGTTATCGTTTCTTGTTTAGTTGCTGCAGTGATTATGCCGAGAATTTGGCCGTTACGCAGTGTACCAGATGAATATGCGGTTGAAAACAGTGAATATGCGAAAGATGAATCTAAACCTGAAGGCATATCAGCTTTCAAACATGGATTTAATCTAGCGACTGAAAAAGGAATCAAATCACCAGGCCTTTTGCAATTCTTTAAATCAGGGTTGGTCACTGTTGCAGATATGTGGTTCGCAATTTTACCAGTTGTTATGGCAATCGGGACACTTGCGACGATTATCGCAACATATACACCTGTCTTTGAGATTATTGGGAAACCTTTTGTACCGCTGCTTGAACTCTTACACATTCCTGAAGCAGAACGAGCATCTGAAACTATGTTGATCGGATTTGCGGATATGTTCTTACCTTCAATTTTAATTGATGGTGTGAAGAGTCAAATTACCTTATTTGTTGTCGGTGCATTGAGTATTTCACAATTGATTTACTTATCAGAAGTCGGTGGGGTTATCTTAGGTTCTAAGATTCCTGTCAGTGTCTGGAAATTATTTGTGATTTTCTTATTCAGAACGATTATCGTATTACCAATTATTGCTTTAATGGCACATTTATACTTCTAAATATAAAAGCTGAGTCTTGCAGTAGAAACTGCTCGACTCAGCTTTTTTTATTATTCTAATGTACCTAATGATGACAACACACGAGATTTTACTACGTTATTACCGATAACAGGAGATTCTGATGAGGCATTTGACTCAGAAGATTTAGGGCGTTGATGTGCTTGTTTGAAAGCATCGCTATTCTTCCAATTTTCAAAATCATCTTGAGATGCCCACCATGTTGAAACATGCATGAACTCAGTATCTTTTTGATCACCTTCTACTAAAGAAACTTCAACACGATGAAATCCTGGCATTTCTTTTAATTGAGGGTTGGCAGTAAAGCGACCTGCCATTTTTTCAGCAAAGCCTTTTTTCACTTCTATTTGGTTTGTGACAATATACAAGACTATCATCCTTTCAAAATTATTGTTAATCTTCTTTACCCGATTTTTTGTATGTTCATTGTGTGTAATTATCAGTATTTTGATTATAAAACATGTGGTACAATATTTAAAAAGAAAAAGAAGAATCTTAATTAATAGGGGAAAAGTGAATGAAGAAAAAAGAAGTCAGTATGGCCGAACTGTTTTTTGATTTGGTCTTTGTTTATGTACTTTCGACGATTAATATTACAGTGGAACATATTTCTACTTCATTAGTCGACTTGGAAAGTCTTGGCAAAAATTTTATGTTGTTTTTAGTATTTTTCTCAATTTGGATTTATCATACATTGCTGGTCAATCGATTCTTTGAACAGAAATGGTATCAATATGTCTTTTTATTTATAGATATGTTTCTGATTTTATATCTGTCTAAAGCGATTAATGGTAATTTCCAAGAAACATTTGTTGCGTTTGCATCAACAACTACAGTTATCTTTATCAGTATTATAATTCAGTATGTTTTAAGTTATAAATTTGTGGACCATTCTATTAATGCACGTTTCTTAAAGGTGTATGTAACAGGTCTTGTTTTAACAGTCATGTTTTCGGTAGTCGGTTTACTTCTACCTAAAGGCATTAACTTTTGGGTATATTTTATCGGTATCGTGATTTCAGCCACATTCCCTGCATTTTTTGCGAATGCATCTAAAGAGAATCCAGTTATTTTTAAACATTTAACTGAACGACTGAGTTTGTTTATGATTTTATTGTTTGGAGAAGGGATTGTTCAAATCGTCAATAATATGGAACTCTCTCAATTTAAAGCACTAGATGTTGTCTATTTCTTAATGGTCATTAGTTTATTTGTGATTTATACGTTCCATTACAAAGGTAGCTTGGATCAGGAGAAAGATGAAGCAACAGGCTTTTTAACGATGTTCCTGCATTTATTCATTATTTATTCTGCAAACTTTATTTTCTTGATTATGAATAAAGGCTTATCAGATCATCCTTTAAGTTTTGCGGAAGGCATCGGTTATACCGTTGCATTTTGTGTTTTCTTATTTGGTGTATTCTTTGATACGATTTTACATCGCAATATTACAAAGAAAAAAGGTCTGTATATTGGCATTATCTTAGTAACTACAGTCATTGGATTTATCATTCCAAATATTCACTTGATAACAGTAGTTCAAATCATAGGTATTATCGTACTATGCAGCATGTATTATATTGAAAATAGGGATATATTAACAGATTAAGTTAAAAGAACTTAATCAATAAAAAAACCTTCCACTTCAGAATTAGAAGCGGAAGGTTTTAGTTTATACTTTTTTAATTCATTTATTTTGTGAGTTCATTATAGACTTTCTTGTCATTGAAAGTGAAGATGATGTATTCGTGATCATCAGTATCAATAATAACGCGGTTAGTTTTACCAAATGTAGAACCAATACGAGATACCTCTCTGCCATCGTCTTCTGGTACCGCATGGATATCTTGATCTTCTCTAATGTTTTTAATATCTGCTGTTGGGATTTTGATGTCTGCTACTCTCCATTGGATACGAACTTCGTCATTATTTTTCTTTACTGTCATTGCCATTTTGGAACACATCCTTTAATTATTTTTGTATTGCTATCATACACTATTTGGAAACCGTTTTCAAGCAATGTGAGATACTTTTTTATAAATGTGTCATACTAATTAAAAAACCGAACATACAATCCGAAAATATGTTCGTGTTTATTAAGGAATTGTGATAAAATAAAACAACTAGAAAGGAGTATAGAGATGACAGGGAAAACACACTTATCATGCGGGTTTCTCATAGGAACACTCGCCATCAACTATTATCATCCCGATTTATTTACTTCTATCACCACTGTAGTCTTAGCAGGGGCTGGAAGCTTATTGCCTGACATTTGTCATGCACAAAGTAAAATCGGGCGTCGTTTTAAGTTTTTAAGCTTAATTGTTCGTCTTTTGTTCGGTCATCGAACATTTACACATTCAATTTTATTTACGCTACTTGTGGCGTTGCTGTTATCTACTATACATACACCTCCTGTATATATGACAGCAATTATCGGCGGCATGGTTTCTCATATCATTCTAGATATGTTGACGCCGAGAGGTGTTAAGTTATTATATCCATTTCCATTATCAGTTAAACTGCCGATGCAATTTAAAACTGGTGGAATGGTAGATTTATCACTGGCCACTGCATTTACTTTTGGCGGAACATATGTTATATTCCGCGAAGTCATCAATCAATGGTTCATGCACTGGTTTCATTTGAATATATAAAAGAATGAACGACAAGGTGTTGTCGACATGATTAAAGAAGATTTTAAGAACCTCTGCTTTTTTAAAGTGGGGGTTCAAGCTTGAAAAATTGATTTGTGATATAATTCAAGAATATTGAAGGGTTTATGTTGGCCAAATACATATTTAAAGGCAGAACCCTTGGTAATCGCGGAGAAACTTAAGGAGAGGTATCATGTTAGATAAGAATAAATTAGAGAAATTCAATCAGCAACATTTGTTAGAATTGGAGAAATTAATGAGTTCCAACGAAAAAGAAAATATTGCTTCTAAATTACAATCATTAGACTTATCTGCAATTTTAGATTTGTATGAATCACTTTATGTAGAACAATCTCAAAATAAAACTGAAGAAGTATCTGAAGCGACTGAAGTTAAATATAGAGTACGCAAAGATTATTCAACAGAAGAATTAAATAACTTTTATGCTCAAGGTATCGATGCGATTAAGAAGGGTGAATTTGCGGTTGTCTTAATGGCAGGTGGCCAAGGTACACGTCTTGGTTATGATGGTCCGAAAGGTTCATTTGAAATTGAAGGTGTCAGCTTATTTGAACTACAAGCAAGACAGCTATTAAAATTAGCCGAAGAAACTGGACGTACAATTGACTGGTATATTATGACTAGCGATATCAATGATGAAGCAACGCAAGAATTCTTTGAACAACAAAACTATTTTGGCTATAACCCTGACTATATCCATTTCTTCAAACAAGATAATATTGTCGCTTTAAACGAAAAAGGCGAGATTGTCTTAACAGAAAATGCTGAAGTCATGGAAACGCCAAACGGAAATGGCGGCGTATTTAAAGCGTTAGATGCATACGGCTATCTTGATAAAATGGAAGAAGACGGTGTGAAGTTTATCTTTATGAACAATATTGATAATGTTTTAGCACGTGTATTGGATCCAGTTTTTGCAGGATTTACTGCAGAAGCTAATCGTGATATCAGCACAAAATCTATTGAACCAAAACAAGGTGAAAGTGTTGGACGTTTAGTCAATATTGACTGTAAAGATAGTGTCTTAGAATACTCAGAACTTGGTGATTCAGATGTAAATGCATTCCATAATGCGAATATCGGTATTCATGCGTTCAAACTTGCATTTATCCAATCAGCAGTCAATCGTGAATTGCCATATCATTTAGCAATCAAACAATTGAATCAATTAGATGAAGACTTTAATGTAGTGAAAGCACCTGCATTGAAATTTGAACTGTTCTATTTTGATATCTTTAAATACGCAACTAGTTTTATTACACTGCAAGTTCCTAGAGAAGAAGAGTTTTCACCTTTAAAAAATCGTGAAGGCAAAGATAGTGTAGAAACTGCAACTCAAGATTTAAAACGCTTAAATCTTATTTAATTGTAAAGGTGGAGTCATAGTTGAAACAGACTTCAAATACACATAGAGAACGTGGTCTCAATCGTTTTAAAGATATTATTCCTTTATCATTCGGTGAAGAAATCGGTAATGCAGTCTCACATGGGGCAGCGGCTTTGATTACACTAATCGTATTGCCTTATGCGGCAGTCCATAGTTATATTCATGGCGGTACATTGGCATCAGTCAGTGTATCTATATATGTCATCAGTATCTTTTTAATGCTGATTTCATCAACGATTTATCATGTGATGCAAAATAACTCACCGCATAAATATATTATGCGTATTATCGATCACAGTATGATTTATATAGCAATATCTGGTACATATACACCAGTATCATTAGTCGTAGTCGGCGGATGGTTCGGCTGGATTATAATGGTGTTGCTATGGGGAATTACGATATGGGGCATTTTGTATAAAGCAATTGCTGAAAATGTAAATCCTAAACTCAGTTTGTTCATGTATTTAATTATGGGTTGGGTCGGTATTTTATATCTTCCGATTATTTGGAGAGAAGCCTCATGGCAATTTATGTTATTTATTTTGCTTGGCGGTATTGCTTATACGATTGGTGCATGGTTCTATGCACAAAAGAATCGTCCGTACTTTCATATGATCTGGCATATCTTTATTGTGATAGCATCGTTATGTCATTTCATCGGAATTTTATATTTTATGTAGGAGGAGAGGCTGGGGCTCTTGTTGAACAGAAGCCTTAACCTCTTTCTTATTTGAGAAAAAGAAAGAGGTGTCAAAGTGTGAAAATGGATTTGAAGTCAATCGGTGTAGTGACCGCATTGATTTTAATTATGTTTATGGCAGCTATCGAAACATCTATCATTTCTTTAGCATTGCCTACGATCAAAACAGATTTAAACGTGACGAGCTCGATTTCGCTTGTGTTCTCAATTTATTTTATTGCCTTAGTTATTGTGAATCCATTAGTCGGGGAGTTGCTTTCGCGTTTTAAACTTATACATGTAACGATTGGTGGACTATTATTATTCAGCGTCGGTAGTTTGATGTCTGGATTAAGCAGTACATTTACTTTATTAATTATCTCTCGCTTTATCCAAGGTTTAGGGTCAGGTGTCATGATGGTGCTCAGCCAAATTGTACCGAAACTTGCCTTTGAAATTCCGTTACGATATAAAATAATGGGGATTGTCGGCAGTGTATGGGGGATTTCAAGTATTATCGGTCCTTTACTTGGTGGTGCAATCTTAGAATTTGCGACATGGCATTGGTTATTCTTTATTAATATTCCGATTGCTGTGGTTGCTGGTGTGTTGGCATTTACGACCTTTATTTTTGATGAGGAACAAGTATCAAGTGGAGAAGCATTTGATCAAAAAGGTCTGTTCTTCTTCTATTTAGTCCTTATCTTTATATTAGGTGCGATTACAACACCGTTATCACTATGGTTGAAAGGTATCATGATTGTGATTGGTATCGTATTTGCCTATAAACTTGTCAAAGTTGAGAAACAAGTATCGACACCGTTTTTACCTATTGAAGAATTTAATCGTCGCATCACTATTATTTTTATTACTGATTTTATATATGCGATGATCTTAATGGGCTATAACTTATACATGCCGATATACTTACAAGAAGAAATCGGATTATCGCCACTCCAAAGTGGATTTGTGGTTTTCCCGATTTCAGCAGCTTGGTTGTTGATTAACTTCAATTTACATCGTATTGAAGCAGGGTTAACAAGAAAAGCGTTGTATCTTGTTGCCTTCACTTCTTTACTGTTATGTAGTGTGATTGTCTTTGTTACACATGCAGCACCGATATTATTAGCCGCAACATTGATGTTAGCAGGCGCAAGTTTCGGTATTGTTTATACAAAGGACAGTGTGATTGTGCAAGAGGAAACGTCACCGAGAGAGATGAAGCGGATGATGTCGTTTTATTCTCTTTCTAAGAACTTAGGTAATTCTATCGGTTCTACAATCATGGGCGGCATGTATGCCTTACCGTTTGTTGTAGGAGGCGCAAGAATTTTAAATAACGTCGTTTTGATTATCATCTTTATTATGATGCTATTCCTATTATGGATAGTCTTTTATCGAAATCAAACGCAAAACGACTAATTTGGTATCCCGCTGAAATGCGGGATATTTTTAATTAATAACTTAAATCATATTGTGTTATTATACGGGTGTATAAAGAAAGAGTGAAAGGAGTGAGGAAAACTTGAAATTCAATATATTCAATTTAATATCTACATTAATTGTGCTATTAGTGTTTGTGATTTCCGGTGCGATTTTCCTCACACTTTTAGGCTTTGTATTATTTGGTTTGAGTCGTTTGCTTATTTTTTGGCATCTAGGGTATTTCGGATATAACAAAGGTTTCTACCAAAACTTATTTTACTACGGCAGCTATATTGTATTAGGTTACTTCACAATGTTCTTAGTAGAATATCTGATGGATTATTTCAAAAATAAATTACCACATAGCCCATATTTTCATGGTGAAATCTTTCATTTGATTTCATACTCCGTTACAACGGTAATGTTCTATTTTGTAGTCCATATTCATTATGCATATATCAACATTGATTTTTGGGTCATTATGTTGATTATGGCGTTCTTTTACGTATGTAAAGAAGTCTTTTATCCTGATAGTGAAGACTTGAATAGAAATAAGTGACCTGCATGAGCAATTAGTTTGCTTTGCTAACTATTTTTAGTGCATTATATTATGGTAAGTTTATAAAGGAGTGTTTATATCTATGCCAGAGCAGGCTACTATTTCTAAGCAAAAAAGAAATTTGATTGTCACAGTTATGATTACGAGCGCATTCATTGCGATATTAAACCAAACGCTACTTAATACTGCACTGCCTGCTATCATGCGTAGTTTCAACATTGGAGAGAACACATCCCAATGGCTAGTAACTGGTTTTATGTTAGTTAACGGAGTCATGATTCCTTTAACTGCCTTCTTAATGGATAAAATCAAAACCAGACCGTTATATTTAGCATCAATGGGAATATTTTTAATTGGTACTATATTAGCGGCAATTGCACCGAACTTCGGTGTTTTAATGACTGCACGTGTCATCCAAGCTATGGGTGCAGGCATTATTATGCCGTTGATGCAATTCACTTTATTTACACTTTTCCCAAAAAATGAACGTGGCTTCGCAATGGGATTAGCTGGTCTCGTTATTTCCTTCGCACCAGCTATCGGACCTACAGTCTCAGGTTTGATTATTGATGTTTCAAGTTGGCGTACACCATTTATCGCAGTAGCTGTGATTGCGTTAATTGGATATATCTTCGGAGCAATCAGTATTAAAAGCTTCAATGAACCTAAAGATATTACATTAGATATGAAATCTGTGATTTATTCAACAATTGGATTCGGTGTAATGTTATTAGCATTCAGTAGTGCGGGTTCTTCAGGCTTTGACAGCTGGACGTTCTATGTACCATTTATTGCCAGCTTATTTGTCATTTGGGTGTTTGTGAAACGTCAATTAACAATTGAGAATCCAATCTTGAACTTGCGCGTCTTTAAAAACAAAACATTTACGCTATCAGCTATTTGTTCAATGATCGTAATGACATCAATGATTGGGCCAGCACTGTTGATTCCCATTTACGTACAAAATGCGATGGGTTTATCAGCTTTCTTATCAGGTATTGTGATATTACCTGGTGCAGTGGTCAATGGCGTGATGTCTATCTACACCGGTAAGTTCTACGATAAATACGGTGTTAGACCATTAGTGATTATCGGCTTTACCATGTTGACTATATTTACTGGAGTCTTAGCATTCTTAAAAGTAGATACACCATTCTGGTATCTTGTATTAATTTATGCGTTAAGAATGTTCTCAGTGTCATTACTTGCGATGCCGCTTAATACAGCGGGCGTCAATGCATTACCGAATAAAGATATTTCACACGGTACAGCAATTATGAACTTCGCTCGTATGATGGCTTCATCAATTGGTACAGCGATTATGGTTGCATTAATGACATTAGGTACAAGAACATTTGCGCCAAATCCAAATGAAGTGGCTTCTAAAGAATTATTCCATCGCGAAGCAATTGCGCGTGGTGTGGATTTATCATTTGGTGTAGTGACAGTTATTGTATTAATTGGCTTCATTATAGGTTTATTCATTAGAGATAGAATAAAAGGTGAAACTAAAAAGCAAATGAATGCACGTAAAATTTAAAACTGAATCAATCTTTAAACATAAAACCAGCAAAGCAATATATAGATTGTTTTGCTGGTTTTTGTTAGGTTTTCTAGGAAAGGGGAAGTTCTTTGGATTATTCGTTACCACTTATACATTAAGTTTGTTAAAATAATAAGAGTAAACATTAATTTATATTTGGGGTGACGTACTTTGTTAACAGTTGAACAAGTCAACGAACTAGTGGGGAATCTGAAAGATCCAATTTTAGATGTACCATTTAAAGATACAGGTGGTATTGTGAATATCACGATTAAAGAAGAAATTGAACATGTCAGTGTCAAAATTGCGATGGCAAAATTAGGTGGAAAACCTCAATTAGACTTGCAAATGGCAATTGTTGAAACATTGAAAGAAAATGGAGCAAACACAGTTGGTATTCGTTTTGAAGAATTAGATTCTGAGACGGTTGCTAAGTTTACTGGCGATGATCCAGCAGAAGACCAACCGCAAACAATCGAAGGTCTGCTTTCAAAAGGTAATCCTGTTGAATTTATTGCGATTGCATCTGGTAAAGGCGGCGTAGGTAAATCTACAGTAGCAGTTAACCTTGCTGTGGCATTAGCACGTGAAGGTAAAAAAGTCGGTTTAATCGATGCTGACATTTATGGTTTCAGTGTTCCTGATATGATGGGTATCGATAATAAACCAGGCATTGAAGGTAAATCAGTAAAACCAGTTGAACGACATGGTGTAAAAGTAATGTCTATGGCATTCTTCGTTGAAGAGAATGCACCTGTAATTTGGCGTGGACCAATGCTAGGTAAAATGTTGACGAACTTCTTTACAGACGTAAAATGGGGAGATCTTGATTACTTACTATTAGATTTACCTCCAGGTACAGGTGATGTGGCATTGGATGTACATACAATGTTGCCATCAAGTAAAGAAATTATCGTAACAACACCTCATCCAACTGCAGCATTTGTAGCAGCACGTGCTGGAGCAATGGCAAAACATACAGAACATTCTATTTTAGGTGTTATTGAAAACATGTCTTATTTCGAAAGTAAGGAAACTGGAAATAAAGAATATATCTTTGGTAAAGATGGCGGTAAAAAACTAGCAGATGAACTTAATGCTGACTTATTAGGTCAATTACCATTAGCACAACCTACATGGGATCCTAAAGATTTTTCACCTTCTATTTATCAACCTGATGATCAACTTGGTGAAATTTATCAACAAATCGCGCAAAAAGTTATCACTAAAACAATGAAAAAATAAGAAGTCTAAATAAAACGCAGGTTTTTTCAAAAAATCTGCGTTTTTCTCTTGCGTTTTTCTGAAATCCTGTTAGAATATATTTTTGTGAGCGAGAAAAACAAGTTAAATAAACACTTAAAAAACCTGAAAAAAGTTATTGACTTAACACTTTGAAGGTGCTAAGATAATAAAGTCGCTAAAAAACGACGAGTTATCAAGAGTGTAAAACTTACTCTTGCGGAAATGAAGAAAACATTTTAAAATTGTAAAAGTAATGTTAATTAAGTGTTGACTTCGAAAACACGAAGTGCTACAATGAATAACGTTACTGAAAAAATGAACATTGAAAACTGAATGACAATAT
>NZ_KV797500.1:26983-27644 GCF_001809385.1 Staphylococcus sp. HMSC055C03 | reverse complement strand
ATTGCTTTATTTAATTCATCTAAAGCATCTTGATGTTCTTTTGCTGCGATGGCATCGTTAATAGCTTTTGTAGCATCTGCCACTTGTTGTGGTGTTGCGTTGCCGTCAGCATTCACTTTTTCACCAACTGCTACTGCATCTTGAAGTGCTTTATCTTCTTTATCAGCAGCATCAAGGTTACCTAAAGCATTTGCCGCATCGATTGCTTTTTGTAATTCAGCTTTATCAGCTTTTTGAACTAGACCAGCTTGAGCATCTTTCAACGCCTGTGTTACAGCTTTGATTTCTTCTGTAGTTTTTGCATCTGGAATAGCTACAATTGCATTACCTTCGATTTCTTTATCTGTTAAAGGTTTAACACTATCAGGTGTGTATTGATTAAGGTCGATTTTTGCGACTTTCGCAAGTTCTGCTTTCAACTCATCAAGCGCTGCTTGTTTTGCGTCTGCTTTATCTTGAGCAGTTTTAGCTTCAATTGCTTTGTTTAATGCATCTTTCGCCGCATTAACTTCATCTTGAGTCGCATTTGGATTTGCTTGAACAGCTTTTGCTTTTTCTAAAGCATCTTGTACAGCTTTATCTTCTTTATCAGCTGGATCTAAAGTCAATCCCTCAGCAGTTGTGATAGCTTTATCAAGTTCTGCTTTATCTGCTTTTGCAA
>NZ_KV797500.1:26212-26883 GCF_001809385.1 Staphylococcus sp. HMSC055C03 | reverse complement strand
CTGCTTTATCTGCTTTTGCAACTAAACCTGCTTGAGCATCTTTTAATTCTTGTGTAGCAGCTTCAATTTCTGCTGTTGTTTTATTGTCTGGTGCATCGACAATTGCTTGTCCTGTTGTTTCTGCCTCAGTTAATGGTTTCACACTATTAGGTGTGTACTCATCTTTGTTGATTGCTTTTGCTTTTTCAAGCTCTGCTTTCAACGCATCTAATGCTGCTTGTTTAGCATCTGCTGCTTCTTTCGCTTCTTTTGCATCTTGAGCAGTTTTAGCATTAATTGCATCTTCTAGAGCTGCTTTCGCTGCATCTACTGCGTCTTGAGAAGCATTAGGGTCTGCTTGAACTTCTTTCGCTTTATTTAAAGCATCTTGGACTGCTTTATCTTCTTTGTCAGCTGGGTCTAAAGTTAAACCTTCTGCAGTAGTGATTACTTTGTTCAATTCATCTTTATTAGCTTTTGCTTCTAAAGCTTTTTGCGCATCAGTGATAGCTTTAGCCGCTTCTTTCAACTCTTCTGGAGTCTTAGTAGCGTCTGCTTTCGCTGCTTCACCCGCTGCAACTGCATCTTCTAATGGTTTCACTGTATTTGGTTTGAAGTCATCTTTATTGATTGCATTTGCTGCATCGATTGCTTTTTGTAATTCATCTAAAGCATCTTGATGTTCTTTTGCT
>NZ_KV797500.1:0-26112 GCF_001809385.1 Staphylococcus sp. HMSC055C03 | reverse complement strand
CGTCTTTCAACTCTTGTGGAGTCTTAGTCGCATCTGCTTTTGTAGTTTCACCTGCTTTAACCGCATCCTCTAAAGGTTTCACTGTATTTGGTTTGAAGTCATCTTTATTAACAGCTTTTGCTGCGTCAATTGCTTTATTTAATTCATCTAAAGCATCTTGATGTTCTTTTGCTGCGATGGCATCGTTAATAGCTTTTGTAGCATCTGCCACTTCTTGTGGTGTTGCATTGCCATCAGCTTTAACTTTTTCACCCGCCGCTACAGCATCTTGAACTGCTTTGTCTTCTGCATCAGCAGGATTCAATTCACCTAAAGCATTCGCTTTATCAATCGCTGCTTGTAAAGCGGCTTTGTCTGACTTAGCTTGTAATGCATTTTCTGCATCAATTAATGCTTGAGTTGCTTCTTTGATTTCTTCAGTTGTTTTCGCATCTGGATTTGCAACAATCGCTTTACCAGCTTCCTCTTTTTCAGTTAATGGTGCAACTGTGTTTGGAGTGAAGTTGTCTTTGTTAATTTTAGCGACTTTTTCTAACTCTGCTTTTAATGCATCTAAAGCGTCTTGTTTAGCTTTCGCTGCTGCTTGAACTTCTTTCGCTTTATTTAAAGCATCTTGGACTGCTTTATCTTCTGCGTCTGTTGGATCTAAAGTTAGACCGTCAGCATTTGTAATAGCTTTGTTTAACTCATCTTTATTAGCTTTTGCTTCTAAAGCTTTTTGCGCATCAGTAATTGCTTTGGCTGCGTCTTTCAACTCTTGTGGAGTCTTAGTCGCATCCGCTTTTGCAGCTTCGCCCGCTTTAACTGCATCTTCTAAAGGTTTCACTGTATTTGGTTTATAGTCAGCTTTATTGACTGCGTTTGCTGCGTCGATTGCTTTATTTAATTCATCTAAAGCATCTTGATGTTCTTTCGCTGCGATAGCATCGTTTAATGCTTTTGTTGC
Organism: Staphylococcus sp. HMSC055C03; assembly: GCF_001809385.1. Taxonomy (NCBI): domain Bacteria; kingdom Bacillati; phylum Bacillota; class Bacilli; order Caryophanales; family Staphylococcaceae; genus Staphylococcus; species Staphylococcus sp. HMSC055C03. Next base: position 25,166 of record NZ_KV797500.1, on the reverse strand, counting down.
TTCTGCTACTTGTTGTGGCGTTGCATTATCATCAGCTTTAACTCTTTCAGCATCTGCTAATTTATCTTGAACCGCTTTGTCTTCTGGATCATTCGCGTCAAGGTTACCTAAAGTATTAGCTTTATCGATTGCCTTTTGTAATTCAGCTTTGTCTGCTTTTTGAACTAAGTCTTTTTGAGCATCTTTCAATGCTTGAGTTGCTGCTTCAATTTCTGCTGTTGTTTTATTATCCGGTGCATCAACAATCGCTTGTCCTGCTGTTTGTGCATCAGTTAATGGTTTCACACTGTCTGGTGTGTACTCATCTTTGTTGATTGCTTTCGCTTTTTCAAGCTCTGCTTTCAACGCATCTAATGCTGCTTGTTTGGCGTCAGCTGCTGCTTTCGCTTCTTTCTCATCTTGTGTTTTTTTAGCATTAATTGCTTCATCTAGCGCTGCTTTCGCATTATCAACTTCAGTTTGTGTCGCATTAGGATTTTGTTCTACTGCTTTAGCTGCTGCTAAGGCATCTTGAACGGCTTTATCTTCTTTATCAGCTGGATCTAATTGACCTAAACCTTCTGCAGTTGCAATTGATTTTTCTAGTTCAGTTTTGTCCGCTTTTGCGACTAAACCTGCTTGTGCATCTTTTAAGTCTTGTGTTGCTTTATTAATTTCTTCAACAGTTTTACCTGTTGGAGCATCAACAATCGCTTGACCTGCTACTTCAGCATCAGTTAATGGTTTCACACTATCTGGAGTGAATTTATCAGTTTGAACAGCTTTCGCTTTTTCAATCTCTGCTTTTAATGCATCAAGTGCTGCTTTGACTGCATCTGCTTGATCTTGAGCAGTTTTTGCTTCGATTGCTTTATTTAAAGCATCTTTCGCTGCATTAACTTCTTCTTGAGTTGCGTTAGGATTTGCTTGAACTTCTTTTGCTTTATTTAATGCATCTTGAACGGCTTTATCTTCTTTATCATTTGGATCTAAAGTTAAGCCTTCTGCTGCAGTGATTGCTTTATCAAGTTCTGCTTTATCTGCTTTTGCAACTAAACCTGCTTGTGCATCTTTCAATGCTTGTGTTGCTTTTTCAATTTCTTCAGTTGTTTTATTTTCAGGTGCGTCAACAATCGCTTGTCCTGCTGTTTGTGAATCAGTCAATGGTTTCACACTGTCTGGTGTGTAGTTGTTTTTATCAACTTGTGCTGCTTTAGCCAACTCTTGTTTCAATGCATCTAACGCTGCTTGTTTTGCGTCAGCTGCTTCTTTAGCTTCTTTTGCATCTTGTGCTTTTTTAGCGTTAATTGCATCTTCTAATGCTGCTTTTGCTGCATCGACTGCTGCTTGCGTAGCATTTTGATCTGCTTGAACTTCTTTAGCTTTTGCTAATGCATCTTGGACCGCTTTATCTTCTTTATCGTTTGGATCTAAAGTTAAGCCTTCTGCAGTAGTAATTGCTTTGTTCAATTCATCTTTGTTAGCTTTCGCTTCAAGATTATTTTTAGCATCAGTGATTGCTTTAGCTGCTGCTTTCAACTCTTCAGGAGTCTTAGTCGCATCTGCTTTTGCTGCTTCGCCTGCAGTAATAGCTGCTTCAAATGGTGCAACTGTATTTGGTTTGTAGTCATCTTTCTTAACAGTTTTCGCATCGTCTAATGCTTTTTGTAATGCATCTAATGCATCTTGACGTTCTTTTGCTGCGATAGCATCAGAGATTGCTTTTGTTGCTTCTTGAACTTGTTGTGGTGTTGCATTTCCGTCCGCTTTGACAGCTTCACCTGCAGTAACTGCGTCTTGAAGAGCTTTATCTTCTTTATCAGTAGGATCAAGTTGACCTAAAGCATTTGCTTTATCGATGGCTGCTTGTAATGCCGCTTTATCAGATTTAGCTTGTAACGCTGCTTCTGCATCTTTTAATGCTTGTGTAGCATCTTCAATTTCTTTAGTTGTTTTATTTTCAGGTGCTGCAACAATAGCTTTACCTGCATCTTCTTTTTCAGTTAAAGGTGCAACTGTATGAGGCGTAAAGTTATCTTTATCGATTTTAGCAACTTTAGCAAGTTCTTCTTTCAATGCGTCTAATGCTGCTTGTTTTGCGTCAGCTGCTGCTTTAGCTTCTTTCGCATCTTGTGCTTTCTTAGCATTAATTGCGTCATCTAATGCTTTTTGAGCTGCATCTACAGCATCTTGTGAAGCATTAGGATCAGCTTGAACTTCTTTCGCTTTGTTTAAAGCATCTTGAACAGCTTTATCTTCTGGGTCATTTGCATCCAATTGACCTAAACCTTCCGCTGTCGCGATTGATTTTTCAAGTTCTGCTTTATTTGCTTTAGCTTCTAAAGCTTTTTGAGCATCTTTGATTGCTTTGGCTGCTTCTTTCAACTCTTGTGGAGTCTTAGAAGTATCAGCTTTCGCTGCTTCACCAGCTTGAACTGCTGCTTCGAACGGTGTTACAGTACTTGGTTTGTAGTCATCTTTTTTAACAGCTTTTGCATCGTCTAATGCTTTTTGTAATTCATCTAATGCGTCTTGATGTTCTTTAGCCGCAATTGCATTGTTTAATGCTTCTGTTGCTTGTTGAACTTCTTGAGGTGTCGCATTTTGATTATCATTAACTGTATTAGCTGTTGCTAAAGCATCTTGGACTGCTTTGTCTTCTTTATCTGTAGGGTCAAGTTGACCTAAAGTTTTTGCTTTATCAATTGCTTTTTGTAATTCTGCTTTATCAGCTTTTTGAACTAAGTTTTTTTGCGCATCTTTCAATGCTTGCGTTGCTGCTTTAATATCTTCAGTTGTTTTGTTGTCTGGATTACCCACAATTGCTTTACCATCATTTTCTTTTTCATTTAATGGCGTAACTGAATTTGGCGTGAAACTATCTTTATCAAGTTTTGCAACTTTCGCTAGCTCTTCTTTCAATTCATCAAGCGCTGCTTGTTTTGCATCCGCTGCTTCTTTTGCTTCTTTAGCATCTTGTGCTTTTTTAGCATTAATCGCGTCATCTAACGCTTTTTTAGCTGCATCAACTGCTGCTTGATCCGCATTTTGATCTGCTTCAACTGCTTTCGCTGCTGTTAAGGCATCTTGTACTGCTTTATCTTCTGGGTCATTTGCGTTTAATTGACCTAAACCTTCAGCTGTCGCGATTGATTTTTCAAGTTCAGCTTTATTTGCTTTCGCTTGTAATGCATTTTGCGCGTCTTTGATTGCTTGTGCTGCTTCTTTCAACTGTTCTGGAGTTTTAGAAGTATCAGCTTTGGCTGCTTCACCAGCTTGAACGGCTGCTTCGAACGGTGCTACAGTGCTTGGTTTGTAGTCATCTTTCTTAACTGCGTTAGCTGCGTCTAATGCTTTTTGTAATTCATCTAATGCATCTTGACGTTCTTTTGCTGCTAAAGCATCAGTTAATGTTTTAGTTGCTTGAGCGACTTGATCAGGTGTTGCATTGGCATTATCATTTACATTTTTAGCTGCTGCTAAGGCGTCTTGAACGGCTTTGTCTTCTTTATCTGCTGGATTTAAATCTTTTAATGCTTCTGCTTTGGCAATGGCTGCTTGTAATGCTGCTTTATCTGCTACAGGTTGTAATTGATTTTGTGCATCAGTAATTGCTTTAGCTGCCGCTTTTAATTCTGCAGGTGTTGCATTTGTATCTGTTGCTTTCGCTTTACCATCATTTAAGGCTGTTGTGAATGGTGCAACTGAATCTGGAGTAAAGCTATCTTTGTTAACAGCTTCTGCTGCTTTAATTGCTTTATTCAATTCATCTAATGCGTCTTGACGTTCTTTCGCTGCTACAGCCTCGTTTAATGCTTTTGTAGCTGCTTGAACCGCTTGAGGTGTAGCATTAGCATCTTCTTTAACAGTTTTAGCTGCTGCTAAGGCGTCTTGAACTGCTTTATCTTCTTTATCCGCTGCATCTAAGTTTGGTAAGGCTTCTGCTTTTTCAATCGCAGTTTGTAATGCAGTTTTATCCGCTCTATCTACTAAACCGGCTTCTGCTTCTTTAAGCGCTTGCGTTGCCGCTTTAATTTCTTCAGTTGTTTTAGCTTCTGGTGCTGCAACAATGGCTTTACCATCTGCTTCTTTTGTATTTAAAGGCGCTACACTGTTTGGTGTGTATTGATCTTTATTAAGACCAGCCACTTTTGCAAGTTCTGCTTTTAAAGCATCTAATGCATCTGCATGTTCCTTAGCTGCTACGGCATCATTTAATGTTTTTGTAGCTGCTTGAACTTCAGTTTGTGACGCATTTGGATTATCATTCACTTTTTTAGCTGCTGCTAAAGCATCTTGGACTGCTTTATCTTCTGCATCTGCGGGATTTAAACCTGTTAATGCTTCTGCTTTATCAATTGCTGCTTGTAATGCTGCTTTATCAGATTTAGCTTGTAATCCTTTTTCAGCATCTTTCAACGCTTGTGTTGCTGTTTTAATTTCATCAACTGTTTTATTTTCAGGGTTAGCAACAATCGCATTGCCTGCTGTTTCTTTTTCAGTTAATGGCGTAACGCTATCAGGTGTAAAGTTGTTTTTATCAATTTTAGCGACTTTTGCAAGTTCTGCTTTTAACTCATCAAGTGCTGCTTGTTTTAATGCATCTGCTGCATCTTGTGTTTGTTTTGCTTTAATTGCATTGTCTAATTCGACTTTCGCTGCATCTACAGCTGCTTGGTCAGCGTTTTGGTTCGCATCAACTTGTTTTGCTTTGTCTAAAGCTGCTTTAACTGCGTCATCTTCAGGATCTCCTGCTTTTAACGGTTGTAATGCTTCAGCCGTTGCGATTGATTTTTCAAGCTCTGCTTTATTTGCTTTTTGTTTTAACGCATCTTTCGCAGTTTTAATTGCTTGTGCCGCTGCTTTAAGTTGTTCTGGTGTTGCATTTGAATCTGCTGCTTTTGCTTTACCATCTGTAACTGCTTTTTCAAATGGTGTCACAGTTTCAGGTGTGTAATTAGCTTTTGTAACAGCTTCTGCATCTCTAATTGCTGCATTTAATTCATCCAAGGCATCTTGGTAAAGTTTTTTGTCGATTGCTTTATTTAAAGTATCTGTTGCTTCTGCCACTTGTTGTGGAGTTGCATTACCATCTGCTTTGACTTGGTTTGCTTTTGCTAAAGCATCTTGAACTGCTTTGTCTTCAGTATCAGCTGCATTAAGTTGACCTAAAGTACCCGCTTTTGCAATAGCTTTTTCTAATTCTGTTTTATCTGCTTGTTTCACAAGTGCATTTTGTGCATCTGTTAATGCTTTTGTTGCTGCTTTGATTTCTTCTGTTGTTTTAGATTTTTCAGCTGCAACTACTGCATCTCCAGCTGTCACTTGTGCATTTAAAGCATTCACACTATCAGGCGTGAATGGTGCTTTATCTAACGCTTTGACTTCAGCTAATTTTGCTTTTAAAGCATCTAATGCATCTGCATGTTCTTTAGCCGCAATTGCATCATTAATAGCTTTTGTCGCATCAGCTACCTGTTGTGTTGTTGCGTTCGCATTGTCTTTAACACCTTCACCTGCTGTTAGGGCATCTTTGACTGCTTTATCTTCAGCATCTGCTTCATTTAATGCACCTAATGCTTTGGCTTTATTAATTGCCGCTTCTAATGCTGATTTATCTGCATTATGTTGTAATTGTGCTTTTGCATCAGTGATTGCTTTTGTTGCTGCATCTAATTGTTCAGGTGTAGCTGTTTTATCTGCTGCTTTCGCTTCACCTGCTTTAATTGTTGCATCAAATGGTGTCACTGAAGCTGGTGTGTAATCTGCTTGGTTTACACCTTTCGCATCCTTAATTGCCGCATTCAAACGATCTAAAGCATCTTGATAAAGTTTTTGATCAATCGCTTTATTTAAATCAGCTGTCGCTTGATCAACTTGTGCTTTTGTGGCATTGCCATCTGCTTTAACTGTGTTTGCTGCTGCTAATTTATCTTGAACAGCTTTATCTTCAGTATCTGCCGGATTTAATGTACCTAAAGTACCTGCTTTATCGATTGCTTTTTGTAATTCTGTTTTATCTGCTTGGCGTACTAAACCAGAAATACTATCATTGATGTCTTTTGTCGCTTGTTCGATTTGTTCAACAGTATATTGTTTACGTACTGTTGGATCATCAGACATAGATGCTGTTACTAATGGATTTACTTTTTGAATCGTATCTTTAACGGCTTGTAAGCTGTTTGGTGTATAACCATCTGTTTTTGCGACTTGTACACCTCTCATTACAGCTTGTTGTAGTTTTTCATATGCATCCGCTCTTAATTTTTCTTGGATAGCGTTATTTAAACTATTTTTACTGTCATCTACTGCTTTTTGAGTCGCATTTTGATCTGCATCTGTATTTTTCGCATTAGCTAAAGCTGTAATTAATTGTTGATCCATTGGTTTAGTTGGATCTAAGTTTGTATATTTACTTGCTTCTGCAATAGCTTTTTCTAAGTCTGTTTTATCTGCTTTACGCACTAATTGATCTTTTGCTTGTTTAACCTCTTGAGTTTTCGCATTAAATTGATCTGTTGAACCATTTTCAGGATGAGCAATTAATGCTTCTGCCTCAGTTAACTTCGCATCTAATGCTGCAACACTATTTGGTGTGTAGTCATTTTTATTTACAGTTTTCGCATCTGCGACTGCTGCTTTTAATGCTTCAAGCGCTTTATTAGGCGTTACTACAATATTAAATGTTGAAGTACCAACATTTGTTGAACCATCAGTTGCGCTAACTGTTACTGTAGATGTACCAACAGTTGTCGGTGTACCTGTAATTTGTTTTGTTGTTGGGTCAAATGATAATCCAGTTGGTAAACCTGTTACTGCTAATGTCGGTGCAACTTTAGAGTTATCTTCAGCATTTACAGTAATTGGTGTCATCGGTGTATATGCTTCAGTTGTTTGATCTACAACCAAAGTAACATCTGGTGCTTTTGTATCCACTACTGTATACGTAAATGTTTTAGTAGTGCTTAAACCAGCATGGTCAGTTGCTGTTACAGTTATTGTAGACGTACCCACTGCAGTTGGTGTACCAGAAATTGTATTTGTAGCTTCATCAAATGTTACACCTGCAGGTAAACCTGTCACTGTTTTCGTTTTAAGATGCTTACTATTATCAGTAATATCTAAAACTAACGGTGTCATTGCTGTATTAACATCAACTGTTGGCGCTGCTATATCACCAATTTTTGGTGCTTCAATATCTTTAACATAGTAAACAAGAAATTGACTCGCATTTGTTAATTTAATTGTTTTTTTAGTTTTATCATAAGTAGGCGCATGTGACGTATCTTCACTTAATAATTTATAGCCTTTGTCTGCTAAGTATGTGCTAGGGTCTTGTACAGTAATAATCTTATCAACATCACCAGATGTACGAAGTGGTCGATCGATTAATTCTTGTAAATCTGTATCTACAAAATCTTCTTCTAATAAGGCAGCTGCAGTATATGTGAATTTTTCAAGTTTTACTTGTTGTAGGTTATATGCCCCACCAGTTGAAGCAGAAATGGATAAAGAATACTCATTTTTATGTGTATAACTAAAATATTTTTTCATACTTTGTGTCCAAGTTTGACCTGCATATGTGATAGTCATTTCTTTCGTATCACCATCATAATCAATCGTAAATGGTTGGAACTGGTTATTTGATGGCTGAACATCTAACAATGCTGCTTTCCATCCAGGTAAACCTGGTTGAGTAGTTACTGTTCCCGCTTTGTCCGCGAATATAAATGCTCCAAATGCTCCTTTATTATAGAAATCAATCGGGTCTGGTTTAGTTTTACCTTTAGGGTCAAAGCTTTTATTAACATACGTGTCTAATTTAAATCCAAATGCATAAGGCAATCCGCCCATTCCTAGTCCTGAACCGTACTCACCAATGACGTTAGGATCACCTGGGTTGAAAACAAAGGCAAGTCCATCGCCACCTGGATCCCCATCTCTAGAATGGCCTTCATATTTGTCTCCCAAGTTAACTGCTCCGGTAAAATGGAAGTCTTTATTAACGTTCATTTTTGTATCTAAAGTAATTGAACCTCTGAAACTTGGAAAATCAGGAGTTAATGTAGCAATACCTTTTGTTTGATCATAGTATGCAATCCCGTGAGTAATGAAGTATTGATTAAAGTTTTCAGGCGTCACCACAACATCATCTTTTAAAGAGGTATCAACTGAAAATGTGCGTACTGCTGTCGTTGGTTCTTCTACTGCTGATCTTAATTTTGTCGCTTGTGGGCTGTATAAGTCTTTTTGTGCTGAACCTTGCTCAAGTAAAAGTTTTAACACTTCTGCTTTAATTTGGTCCTCTGTTAAATCTGTAGTATCGATAACAGCTAATGCTGCATCTACTTTTGAACTGTCATAATCTGAGGCAAGTTCAGTTTTTACTTTATCTACCTTTTGTTCGGTAGATAGTGGTGTTGATTCTATTGTTGGTGTTGCTTGGTCTGTTGAAGTCACTGTTTTAGCTTCTGAAGTATTGTTTGTTTCAGAAGTTGTTGCTGATGTTGTATCAGCTTTAGTTTCTTCTTTAACTGACTCAGTTGTTGATTTAGGAGCTTCAGTAGTAGCTGCTGATTTTTCTTTTGTAGAATCAACTGTTTTCGTTTGTTCGGCTTCAGCTTGTTTCACTGCTTCAGCTTCTGCTTTTTGTGCTTTGTCAACAACTGCTTGAACGTCAGCTTCAGTTTGAGCTTGTTTGACTTCAGCAGTATATTGTTTAACTGTTTCTTCAGTTAAATGTGTAAATGTAGAAAGTTTAGACAATGCGTCTGTCTTAACTGTCTCCAATACATTTGATGTAGTTTGAGTGTTTCCAGCTTGTTGAGTAGTGTCTGTTGTTTTATCTTGTGGCACTGTGTTCTCTACCGGTTCTTGTTGGGATGTACTTGTATCTTTAGATGCCTCTACAACTGTGTTATCGTTTGTGCTCTCCGCTGCTTTGGCTTCGCCATTGTGACCTAAGAATAAAAGTGATCCAATAAGAATAGATGCTGTACCTACAGTAAATCTTCTAATTGAATAGCGATTTCTTAAGTTAGGCAAAAAATCCAACTTCTTCATTTGATTTCCTCCGATATATTAAATTTTGAACTACTTTATAATTATAAAACGGAGTGACACAATTGTATATAAAATAGGTTCCATGAAGTTTTAATGGTATTTTATAGTATTCAGTTATGTATTTTAAAAATAATGGTGCATAATACATATAAACTACGGTTGCATCTACTATTACCGGCATATTTTAATGTGCACAATAAGACTTTCAACATTATAGTTTATAAGCATCAACATAATTTCTACATGTAAAATTTACAAAAACGTAACATAAACGTAATAAAACAAAGCGAGATTATAGTATACTTTAAGGGTTAAACCTTATAGCACTCTATAATCTCGCTTATTTTTAATAAATATAATGTTTTTTAGTTTAATCTTACTGTCTATTTATAACCCGCATGTACCTTCTAATGACAATGCCGCTTCAGCTTGTTTCTGACATTCTTCTATAGGAAGTTTTTCTTCAAATGAATACATAAAGATATCCTGGAACTTTTGTGCTAATGCCTGTGTATCGTCAATTTGATGAACTGCATCCATCATTTCATACACTTCAGCATCCCCCATCGTTTGATCCTGAAAGTTCATCGGATTCCAATCTGCGAGTTGTTGATATAACGAAATATTGACCTCGTTCTTTTCCACTGAGAATTAACCTCCTTTATCTTTTCTTAAAATAAGCCCGATTTGCGTCACCACAAATCGAGCTGCATCATCTATTTGAAATGCTTGTCTACTTATTTTTCTTCAACATCAATTGATTCAATAACTACATCATGAACTGGTTTGTCTTGAGGACCTACTTTAGTATTTGCGATATCTTCTAAAGTATTTTCACCTTCAACAAGTTGACCAAATACTGTGTGTTTTTGGTCTAACCAAGGTGTTCCGCCTTTTTCACCGTATGCTTCTACGATTGGTTTTGGCCAACCGCCATCAGCTAATTGATTCAACATGTTTTCAGGTACTTCTTTCATTTGTACGATGAAGAATTGTGAACCGTTTGTGTTAGGACCAGCGTTCGCCATTGATAATGCGCCATATAAATTGAATGCTTCCATAGAGAATTCATCTTCAAACGCTCCACCGTAAATACTTTCACCGCCCATACCAGTTGCTGTTGGGTCGCCGCCTTGTACCATAAAATCGTTGATAACACGGTGGAAAGTAATGCCGTTATAATAACCATTTTTAGCATGTGTCACAAAGTTTTCAACAGTTTTTGGTGCTAAATCAGGAAATAGTTTAAAAGTCATGTCACCTTTATTTGTGTGCATTACGACTTTAATTTCATTATCTTGGATTTCTTTATTTAATTGAGGATAGTTTGCCATAATTAATACTCCATTCATGTTAAGATTGATGTATCTCAATATTAACATATACCACAGAAAGGAAGTATTAAAATGTTATATCGTTTTTCACATAAAACAGGAAGCTATGGTGTTTCAATTGTAGAAGAGAAAGACAACGGTGAAGTCTTAGTTCAAGTTGAACAAGTCATCAAACATCCTAAACAAGGTGATTTACATGATCCAACAGCAACAGAGGGCGTCTTCTTCCATGAACGTCGCGCACTCAGTCATTATGAAAAAAGATTCACACCTAAATCAAAATTACGTGAATTCAATGTTGAACCTTTAGATTATGTAGATTCTTTACAACAAGCGATTACAAATTATGAAGAACAATTAAAACAAGAAAATACTGAACATGCGAAAATGTCTTTACACAATTTAAATACGCTAAAGAATGATTACGGCATTCAGTACAAACAAAATTTTAAATAATTTATTATGGGTTTCTTCTTATTTAAAAGACCCCCGAAATGTAAGCGTGTTACCGGAAAACAAGGTTTTTACACACTTCACATTGATGTATAATGAGGTTATCTTATATTCAAAGGAGGACAAATAATGAGTTGGTTACATGCAGCGGTATTGTTGCCGTTCATTTTTGCACTCATTATCCCTATTGTTTATCGTTTCATTAAGCGTATACATATAGGATGGTTCACATTACCTGTCCCCGTCGTTTTATTTATTTATTTCTTAACTTATATTTCGACAACGATGTCAGGTAAAACACGTTTTGCGGAATTACCATGGATGCCGCAAATTGGTATGAACTACAATTTATATGTTGATGGATTAAGCTTATTGTTCAGTTTATTGATTACAGGTATCGGTGCTTTAGTTACCTTCTATTCAATTAGCTATTTAAGCAAAAAGGAACAATTGGGTAATTTCTATTGTTATTTATTACTCTTTATGGGTGCAATGCTAGGCGTCGTGTTATCAGATAACGTCTTTATGCTGTATTTATTCTGGGAAATGACATCATTTTCTAGTTTCTTATTAATTTCATTTTGGCGCACTAGAGAGGCTTCACTCTACGGTGCTCAAAAGTCATTATTAATTACAGTATTTGGCGGCTTATCTTTACTCGGCGGCTTTATCTTAATGACACTTTCAGGACATTCAACAAGTATTCGCCATCTTATTGCACATGCCTCTGAGATTCAATCAAGCCCGTTCTTTATCTTGGCTATGATTTTAATACTCTTTGGTGCAATGACAAAATCAGCGCAATTTCCATTTTATATCTGGTTACCAGATGCAATGGAAGCACCTACGCCAGTCAGTGCTTATCTGCACTCTGCAACAATGGTCAAAGCGGGCATTTACTTAGTTGCACGACTTACACCAATCTTTGCATTATCACAAGGTTGGATTTGGACAGTCACTGCAATTGGATTAGTCACATTATTCTGGGCATCTTTAAATGCGACAAAACAGTCAGATTTGAAAGGTATCTTAGCTTTCTCAACTGTTTCACAACTCGGTATGGTCATGTCAATGCTTGGTATCGGAGCTGTCAGCTTCCACTTCCAAGGTTCACAAAGCCAATTTTATGCAGCCGCGTTTATCGCAGCAGTCTTTCATTTAATTAACCATGCCACATTCAAATGTGCACTCTTCATGGTTGCAGGTATTATCGATCACGAAACCGGAACACGTGACGTACGTAAACTCGGTGGTTTAATGACAATTATGCCGATTTCATTTACAATTACAGTCATTTCAGCGTTAAGTATGGCTGGTGTGCCGCCATTTAACGGTTTCTTATCAAAAGAGAGCTTCCTTGAAGCAATGATTAATGTTACACAAGCACCTCTTTTCAGCTTGAACACGTTAGGTGTCTTGATTCCAATTGTTGCGATTTTAGGTAGTATCTTTACATTTGTATATTCAGTCAGATTTATCGGTCAAATTTTCTGGGGTTCATACAAACCTGAATCTTTACCACATAAACCACACGAACCATCAGTGTTAATGTGGATTGCTCCTGCTTTCTTAGCAGTATTAGTAGTGGTATTCGGTTTATTCCCAACATTATTAGCAAAACCGATTATTGATCCGGCAAGCCAAGCAATACGTAATGCGAAGTTGCCAGATGCAGAATTCCATTTATTCCATGGATTCACACCTGCATTCTTCTCAACTTTAGTTATTTACGCAATCGGTATTCTATTAATCTTCACTTATCATAAGTGGGTTAAAGTTCTAGAGAATATCCCAGAGCGTCTCGAACTAAATCATTTCTATGATCGTTCAGCAGACAACTTACCGGTATTCTCTAAACAAGTGACACATACTTACATGAGCGGATTTATCCGTAATAAACTTGTAGTCATTATGGGCAGTTTAATCGTATTAACTGCTGTTACTGTACTTGCATTGCCATTTGCATTTGATTTCAGTCATGTCAGTCGTGTACGTTCATATGAAGTTATCATTGTTGTGATGATTTTAGCAGCTGCAATTATGTTAGTCTTTGCACGTTCAAGACTTTTCAGTATTATCATGCTGAGTGCTGTGGGTTATTCTATGGCGATATTCTATATCTTCTTTAACGCACCAGACTTAGCATTAACACAATTCGTAGTTGAAACAATTTCAACCGCATTGTTCTTATTATGTTTCTACCATTTACCAAACTTAAACCGTTATAACGAAACGACTTCATTTAAAGTAACAAACGCCGTAATCGCGGCTGGTGTCGGTATCGCAGTAACAATCCTTGGTTTAATCGCATATGGTAATAAACATTTCGATTCTATTGCGGCTTACTACAAAGAAAATGTCCATAGTTTAGCACATGGTAACAACATGGTTAACGTTATCCTTGTTGACTTCCGTGGTACCGATACTTTATTCGAATCATCTGTATTAGGTATCGCTGGTCTAGCAGTTTACACGTTAATTAAATTACGTTCTAAACATAAAAATGGTTATGAAAGGGTGGATGAAAATGAACAAACAGAAAAATGATATTATCTTTCAATACTCAACAGTAGTCATTTTCTTCTTAATTGTCATGTTCGCCTTTTCACTATTTCTAAATGGACATTACCAACCCGGTGGCGGATTCATTGGAGGTTTACTTGTTTCAAGTTCATTAGTACTCGTTGCAGTGGCCTTCGATGTAAAAACAATGCGTAAAATTTTCCCGTGGGATTTTAAGAAGCTGATTGCGATTGGTCTTACATTTTGTGTTATGACACCTGTTGCAAGCTGGTTCTATCACAAAAACTTCTTTACACATAAAGTATTCGAAGTACCGCTTCCACTCTTAAAACCTATGGAAATCCATACAGCATTATTCTTTGACCTAGGCGTATTATTAGCCGTTGTCGGTACAGTAATGACAATTATTTTAGCGATTGGAGAGAATGAGTAATGGAAATAATTATGATTATTGTTTGCGGTATCTTAACATCAATCAGTATCTATCTCATTTTGTCTAAGAGCTTGATTCGAATCATTATTGGTACCGCAGTTCAAACACATGCTGCAAACTTGTTTTTAATCACAATGGGCGGCTTAGGTGAAGGCTCTGTTCCAATCTTTAAATACGGAACAAAAAGTTATGTCGACCCTATCCCGCAAGCGTTAATCTTAACTGCGATTGTTATTTCATTCGCGGTTACAGCGTTCTTCTTAGTACTTGCTTTCAGAAGCTATAAGGAACTTGGAACTGACAACGTAGAACAAATGAAGGGAGTGCCAGAAGATGATGATGCTAGATAACTTAATCGCTGCGATGTTGATTACACCTATGATTACTGCAGTGATTCTTGTATTTATCGGCAAGCGTCCTTTCATTAAACGTTATGTCGCTTTAGGCGGATCTTTAATCGCATTAGGTCTTGCCATTTGGAACTTTATCAACGTATGGCACCATGGACCTTTGAAATTAGAATTAGGTTCTTGGAAAGCACCATACAGTATCGTATTTGTACTTGATTTATTCAGTGCAACATTAGTAATTACTAGTTTAATTGTAACTATATTGATTATTTTGTTCTCATATCAATCAATCGGTTTACACCGTGAAACATATTATTACTATTTCGCAGTCATGTTCATGGAAACAGGTATTATCGGTGCATTTATCACAGGTGATATCTTCAACATGTTCGTATTCTTCGAAGTATTCTTGATTTCTTCATACTCCCTACTCGTTATTGGCGGTACGAAGATACAATTGCAAGAAACGATCAAATACTTACTTGTGAACGTGGCATCCTCAGCCTTCTTCGTAGTGGCTGTTGGTATCTTGTACGCAGTTGTCGGAACATTGAACATGGCAGATATCAGTCAGAAATTGGGACACTTATCTGATACACAAAGCGGACTTGTCAGCATTGTATTCGTGATGTTCCTCTTTGTATTCGCAACAAAAGCCGGTGCCTTCCCTATGTATGTATGGTTACCTGGGGCTTACTACGCACCTCCGTTTGCGATTATCGCATTCTTTGGTGCCTTGCTTACGAAAGTCGGCGTTTATGCAATTGCGAGAACATTAAGTTTATTCTTTGCACACACACTGACATTCTCGCACTACACAGTACTGATCTTAGCGTTATTAACGATTATCTTCGGTTCTATCGGGGCAATCAGCTTTAATGATACGAAGAAAATCATTTTATATAACATCATGATTGCGGTTGGTATCATCCTAGTTGGTGTAGCAATGATGAATGAAGCTGGTATCATCGGCGCGTTATATTACACAGTCAATGACATGTTGATTAAAGCAGCATTATTCTTCTTAATCGGTGTCATGCTTAAAATCACTGGTACCACAGATATCAGAAAGTTCGGTGGATTGATAAAACATTATCCTGTTTTAGGATGGACATTCTTTATCGCATGTTTAAACCTTGCAGGTATTCCACCTTTCAGCGGTTTCTACGGTAAAATGTATATCGTTCGTGCCGCATTTGAACAAGGATTTTATATCAGCGGTATTGTCGTCTTATTATCTAGTCTCTTAATTTTATATTCTGTGATGAAGATTTTTATCAGAGGATTCTTCGGAGAGTCAAAAGGTTATACATTTAATCCGCATTTACACTACCGCGGCCTATTAAGTGTCGCAATTCTAGCTGTTGCACTATGTGTGGTCTTTAGTTTCACAGCAGAATGGTTGTATCCATTCGTTAAAGAAGCAGCTGTCACATTCTATGACCCTAAAGCATATATCGACAGCGTACTGGGGGTGAAATAATATGGCAATTCAAGTACTCGTGAATCTATTACTTGCTATATTTTGGCTGTTCGTTAATGACAGCTACACTCTTAATAACTTTGTATTAGGATACGTCTTCGGTTTATTACTCGTATTCTTAATGCGTAAGTTACTACCTGGACGTTTCTATGTGGTTACACTTTATTACGTAATCAAATTGATGATTATCTTCTTAGTTGAACTCATCAAAGCGAATATTGATGTAATCCGCATTGTCATTAAACCGAAAATGGATAACGAACCTGCATTCTTTGTCTACGATACAGATTTAAAAGAACCATGGGAAGTTGTCGTATTAAGTACACTCATCACCCTTACACCAGGGACTATCGTTCTTGGCGTCAGTGATGATAACAAGAAAATCTACATTCATTGTTTAGATTTCAGCACGAAAGAAGAGGAAGTTGAAGGCATTAAATCTTCCTTAGAAAAAGCTGTCAGAGAGGTGGGAGAAGCATAATGTTTGCCTATAATGTCGTTATTATAATCGCATTGATTGTCGTTGCACTTTCGATACTCGGTATGCTGGTACGTGTGATTCTCGGCCCTTCTCTTGCCGACAGAGTCGTAGCTTTAGATGCGATCGGTATTCAATTTATGGCGATTGTTGCTCTGTTCAGTATCTTCTTAGATACTAAATACATGATTGTAACAATCCTGTTAATCGGAATCATCGCATTCTTAGGTACAGCTGTCTTCGCGAAATACATGCAGGAAGGTAAGGTGATTGAACATGATCGACGCGATAATGATTAGTTTGTCATTATTCTTTGTAATTGTCGGTGCGATTATCAGTGCCCTTTCTGCCATTGGTCTTTTACGTTTGAAAGATGTTTATGGCCGTGCACATGCTGCTGGTAAAGCAGCAACCTTAGGTTCAATGAGTTTATTATTAGGTGTCTTCTTATTCTTTATTGGCCATGATCATTATGTGAATCCACAATTGATTATTGGGATTTTATTCATCTTGATTACTGGACCTTTATCCAGTCACTTAATTATCAAAGCATCTTATAAAATTAAAACACCTTACTCACGTTCGACTAAGTTAGACGAAATGAGTGAATTACAAAAAGATAAGCCAAAAGCAGCTGACAAATCTTAAGAGATTCAGACGCCGTAAAGTACTGTGACAACAGTATATTACGGCGTCTTTTCTTTTGACTTCAGCTTGTGATGCAAAAAGAAATGTGCTATATTAATTAAATCGAAACTATTACGATTTAAGAAGGTGACGCTATGTCTTGGACAATTATCGGCGGTGGTATTCACGCCGTTACTATTGCGATTAAACTCCGTGCTTCAGGTTTAGCAGCTGAAGACTTAACAATTATAGATCCTCATGATTCACTATGCGAACAATTTGATGATTTCTCTTGCCGTATCGGTATGCCGTTTTTACGCTCACCACATGTACACCATGTTCATCCTGACCCTTTCCATTTGAAACATTTTGCGAAAACAAATCAATACACAGGTGCCACTTATGGCAAATATCAACGTCCACAACGTGATATGTTTATGGACCATGTGCATAAAATGCTGCATGAATTTGATTTAAACAGTCGTCATATTAAAGATGTGGCTACTAATATAGACCGTGTTGACGGTCAATGGCAAGTCGATATGAAAGCACACGACACTGTCACAAGCGATTATCTCCTTCTCGCTATCGGCAGTAACAATATTCCGCATATTCCAGATATGTATATCAATCAGCCTGATGTGAAACATATCTTTGATGATGAAACAATTCCTTATCAAGATGCCTCACATGTCATAGGCAGCGGTATTTCAGCAGCCCATTTAACATTAAAATTGATTGAAGAATCAAAAGCTGAAACGGTTCACTTATGGATGAATAAGCCCATTGAAGTCTATGACTTCGATGCAGATCCAGGTTGGTTAGGCCCTAAAAACATGACACGCTATCGTGAAATCGATTCATCTAAAGAACGATTAAGTATTATTGCGCAAGAACGTCATAAAGGTTCTATGCCTAAAGAGTTATATTTACGTCTAAAAAAACACGTACAAGATGGACAACTTCAAATCCATGTGAATGAAATTCAAGCAGTAAAAAATCATAGGATTATTACTGAAAGTGAAAGTTATGAATATGACCATATACTGCTTGCGACAGGCTTCAAAAATAACATTATGCAAATGCCTGTCATTCAAAGCTTTGTGGAAAATACACAAGCACCTTTAACAGAAACAAAACATCCAGTCTTAAATGAAAGTTTAGAATGGTTGCCAGGTGTATTTGTTTCAGGCGCACTCGCTGATATTGAATTAGGTCCATTTGCGAGAAGTTTTGCGGGAGGCAGAGAAGCTGCAAGCCGTATTTCAAAAGCATTTATCAATCAAGAAGAGAAAGTTTCTTAATATAAAGAAAAGGTTCCCTCGTCATATGACCAAAGGGAACCTTTTTCTATCTATTTATCTTTATAATCACACATCGCGTTTTTATAGTTCCTTACACACTAAAAAAGCAGTAAAGTTACGCTTCTTAAAGTAACTTTACTGCTTAAATATAGTCATCTATTTATGTGGTTTCAACATCATCGTTCCACGCATGACACTAATTAATTTGTCTTGATCATCTACAAGATTGATATTCCAAACTTGTGTCGAGCGACCTCCATGAATCAATTCCGCAATCGCATATACATAGCCGTCTATAGCTGAACGGATATGATTTGTATTCATTTCAAGCCCTACTGGAATGACCTTATCCGTATCTACCATGTGTGCAGCACCAATAGAACAAGCTGTTTCACCGAGCGCCATGGTTGCGCCACCATGAAGGTAGCCGAAAGGTTGTTTTACTTTATCACTGACAGGCATTTTCATTTTAACGTAACCTGATTCGACTTTAAGCACTTCCATTTCTAATGTTTCTAATAAATTCGTCATCCCATTCTCTCCTATCGACTAGATTACTTCTATAATATCATAGCCGCAATCGTACCGAAGACCATTAACGGTATGTTATAGAATACGAAAGTCGGAATACATGTATCTCTAATGTGATCGTGTTGATCATCTACATCAAGCCCTGCAGTCGGTCCTAAAGTTGAATCACTGGCTGGTGAACCTGAGTCACCTAAGGCACCTGCTGTACCGATGAGTGCGATTAATGCCATTGTGCTCATACCAAGTTGTTCACCAAGTGGAATAAACAGTGCTGCGATAATTGGAATCGTCGCGAATGATGAACCGATACCTAATGTGACGATTAAACCAATCACATACATTAAAATAATCACGATTAATTTATTATCTCCAGTCATGTTGGCGATACTTTCTACTAAACCTTTAACATCACCTGTCGCATTCATAATCCCTGCGAAACCATTCGCAGTTAAAATAACGACACCAATGTAAGCCATGATTTTAATACCTTCTGTAAATTGTTTGTCCAATTCAAACCATTTGAATGAACGAGAAAGAAAGAAGACCATCACACCGGCTAACGCACCGAAAATCATTGACTCAGTGAATGTTTGAACTAAGAATGTTGCTAAAATCGCTACAATTGTTACACCTAAAACATATGGTTTTAATACCTTAGGCGCATTTTCAATTGCTTTATCTTTTTTATATTCACGTGGTTTTCTGTAATAGAACATACCTAAAGCTAAACCGACGATATATCCTAATGATGGAATCAATAATGATTTCCAGATCATATCAAATTCAATTTGGTGGTGTGCTTTGGTAAATCCAGTTTGAATAATTTGGTGATAGATTTGACCAAATCCATAAGGAAGTAATAAATATGGAAAACACAAACCGAAACTGATAACTAAGGCAATTTGACGTCTATCAATATTTAATTCATTAAATAAACTTAATAACGGTGGAATTACAATTGGGATGAACGCAATATGTACAGGAATCAAGTTCTGACTACTCATACTTAATAATAATAAAGCAACAATTAAAATAACTTTAATCGTAGAGCGAGAAACTTTCGTATTCTCTGCTTTGATTAAGTTGATGATTTTACCTACTAAGTAATCTGTAATACCACTATAAGAAATTAATGCCGCGAAGCCTCCTAATAAAGCATAGCTTAAGGCTACTTCTGCCCCATCTACGATGTTATCCGTAAAGACATGGATGACTTTTTCTACTGACATCCCTGCGACTAGACCGCCAACTAATCCGCTGACGAACAGACTTAAAACAACGTTCAGTCTGAATAAACATAAAACAATCATTAATAAAACTGCGACTACTACTGCGTTAACCATTTTGCGTTACCCCTTTACTACATTATCGAACTAAAGTGTTATGTTAGTATAATAACAGTCCACTTTAGAGATGTCAATACAACATTATGTATTTCTAACACAATATAAAATACCCATCTCAATCAAAATTGAGACAGGCATTTTATGGTAATTTAAATTTTAAGATTGTCTTAACCAATCTACTATACTATGGATTAAATAACCCGTTGGCCCTTTAGGACCATTGTAGTCTGATTTAGATGTCGTTGCTGGACCTGCAATGTCAAAATGCAAGTGCGGTGTACCAGCACTGAAGTGCATAATAAAGGCTGCCGCAAAGAGCGCTTTGCCCATGCCATTTGTATGATTGACTAAGTCAGCGACTTCACTGCGTTTGATTAAACTGCGCTCAGTAGCCGTAACAGGCAATTCATAAGTCCATTCCCCATTACGTTGTGTCAGTGCTGTAATAGCATCTAACGGTGCGTTGTTATTATTTTTAAAGACAGCTGCTTTATCAAAGCCGAGTGCCGCAATAGCAGCTCCAGTAAGTGTCGCGAAGTCTAAAATCACTTTCGGTTCATGTTGTACTGCTTGGAAAACAGCATCGCCTAATACGAGACGCCCTTCAGCATCAGTATTTAATACCTCTACAGTTTCTCCGCTCATAGCTGTAAAGACATCATCTGGTTTCATAGCCGCTTCATTAATCATATTTTCAGCAGATGCAATGATACCTACGATATTCACAGGTAAAGCTAATCGATGTGCCGCTTCAATCATCCCTACTACATTTGCCGCGCCACACATATCAAATTTCATCTCTTGCATACCAGGTTTAGATTTAATAGAGTAACCGCCTGAATCATAAGTGATACCTTTACCGACTAACGCGATTGGTGCCGCGTCAGGGTCATCTGCACCTTGATAAGTCATTGTGATTAATCTAGGACCATTTGCGGAACCTTTACCGACAGCATGGATTAAACCGAACCCTTCCGCTTGTAACGTTTCTGCGTCTTTCACATCAACTTCTACTGCCGTTTCTGCGAAATGACCTGAAATAAGTTCCGCAAAATAAGCAGGAGTTAAAATGTTAGGCGGAATATTACTTAAATCTCTCGCAATTTTAATACCTTCTCCAACTACTTCACCATCTTTAATGGCAGTAATTTCGTCTGGTTCTGCTTGATGTAATTTTAGATTTAAGTGATACGGTACTTTCTTATCTGATTTATAATTATCAAAAACATATAATGCTTTTTTACCTTGTAGGCCGAATAATTCAGCCATTTCATTTTTAGAAATCGCTTTTGATGCGAATGTTGAGAATAATACATCCGCTTCTGTTACATGTTCTGCTTTTAAATACTGCAGTAAGTTTCCGTATACTTTCATTATTTGAATACGATCTAACTGCTTCAAATTGCCAAGTCCTACCGTAATCAAACGAACTTTAATATCTCCTGTTTCAAAGAACGTCGAACTGACTTTACCCACTTCACTATGAATCATATGGTGGTGCTTATATGTATCTAAAGCATCCGATAAATCATGACCTTGAACTGTGACTGTTCCTAATTGATTCAAGTGATCTGGCAAGCCGAGTACTAACGTGTTGCTGATTAATTCATTTTGTTCGTCAAATGTTATTTGTATTGGCATAATGTCTCCTCCATAAGATACAAAAGAGGTTGGTAAAAGCTGTTTATCAACAGTTTTGCCAACCTCTTAAAGTCTATATTAGCCGGCTTTTATGCATATAGCCGTATTATCATATTAGGTTAATATTAGAATTTACCTTTTTTGAATGCTAAGCCGATACCGCCAAGTTTGAAGATTGAACGAGTATCGATAACTTTTTTCATGAATGCTGCTTTTTTACCTACGATATTTTTACCGTAAACAACACCAATACCGTCATTAGCGCCTAATGAGCATACTGTACCACGGTTTACGTAGTTGAATGGCTCTTTAGGTTGACCATGTAAGATATTTTTGATGTTTTGAGCAACGTTTTCACCTTGTTGCATTGCGATTTGTGCAGTTGTTGGTAATGGACGTTCTTCACCTTCAGGAATGTAAGCTGATACGTCACCGATTACGAATGTTTCGCTATAACCTGGTGCAGTTAAGTCTTGGTT
This sequence comes from Staphylococcus sp. HMSC055C03, assembly GCF_001809385.1. NCBI lineage: Bacteria > Bacillati > Bacillota > Bacilli > Caryophanales > Staphylococcaceae > Staphylococcus > Staphylococcus sp. HMSC055C03. The sequence continues at coordinate 3,142 of NZ_KV797500.1, read as the reverse complement.
TACAACTAAACGACCACGTTTAACGCCATCGAATGATTCTTCCATTAATTTGCTTCCGCGTACACCAGCAGCCCATACTGAAGTGTTCGCTTCTAATTGTTCTTCTTTGTCGCCGACTTTAACTACGAAACCTTTTTCGTTTGCGCCAACAATCGGTGTACCGATTTTGAATTCAACGCCGCGTTCTTCTAAGTAGTTAACAGCGTGGTTAACTAATTCGTCGTCGAACATTGGAAGCATTTTAGGTGCTGCTTCAACACAAGTGATTTTAACTTTGTCACGGTCTACACCGTATTTGTTTGATAATTCATCAACGCGTTCAGTTAATTCACCTAAGAATTCGATACCAGTGAAGCCTGCGCCACCTACTAAGAATGCAAGATCTTTAGGATCTTTTTCTTTTGAAGATGCATAGTTCGCAAATTTATCTTCGATGTGACGAGATAATTCACGTGCAGTGTGGATGTTTTCGATTTGGTAAGCATGTTCTAACATACCTTTGATACCGAATGTTTCACTGATGAATCCTAAACCAACCACTAAGATGTCATAGTTGAAACGACCATTGTTTGTTTCTACTACTTTAGCTTGTGGATCGATTTTTGTTACTTCTGCTTTAAGGAATTTCACTTTATCTTGCTTGATTACACTTTCGATTGGGAAGATAATATCTTCATAGTTTACAGTACCTGCTGATGCTTCATGTAAAAGTACTGATTCATAGTGATAATCATCTCTATTGATTAAAGTGATGTCAGCTTCGCCAGCTGGTAAAATCTTTTGTAATTTTGTTACAGTTTGCAAACCTGCATAACCTGCCCCTAAAACAATAACTTTTTTTGTTTCAGCCATTTTATTCACCTATGCTTTCTTAAAATTTTTGTTAGTATACGCTATCTTAATATATACCCCATTTGATTGAAAAAATGTCAAAATAAAGACAAATGCCATTCCTCTTAATTCTATAATTAACCAAACACTTTTTCAAGGTAATACTAAGAAAACAACTGATAATTTCAGAATTTACTGATTCTCAAGTACCTTTATTATGGTCATAGTTAGTTGGAATTTTAAAGTAAAAACATTTTCCAACTAAAAAAGAGTTGAGGAATATCCCCAACTCTGAATTGTATAAATGAAAATTGATTAACAATCTTCAGGTTGTCCAGCTACTTTCGCTGTTCTAAATGAGCTGCCGCAACCGCATGATGCAATCGCATTTGGATTATCAATTTGGAATCCGCCACCCATTAATGATTGTTTAAAATCAATTGTTGTACCTTCAAGTACTGGTTTATCATATTTGTCGACTAATACTTTAAGACCGTAGAATTCGATAACTTCATCGTTCTCCCCTGGTTCTTGTTCTGCTGACATGCCGTAAGTTAAACCTGTGCAACCGCCGCCGTTCACTTTAATTTTCAAGTATCCGTCTGGCATATCGTTGCTTTCTAACATACTTTTGACTTCATAAGCTGCAGCTTCTGTCAAAATCACTGTAGACATATTATATTCCTCCTTGTAACACGTCTTTCTATTGAATAAAACTTAGAAAATCCAAGTTTCCTCTATATGCTTATAAATATTTTGCAATAAATCGTCTGGTGAATCTCCTTCAACAATATCACCATTCACTAATGCATACAAGCCACTCGAACATACACCGCAGTTTTGCAGACAACCATATTCTAAGACATCTACACCTGGGTCTTGGTCCAACTGATTGTATACATAGTCTCCGCCTTTTGCCATGTTTGAAATGCAAAATTCTACAATTGGATTCATAATGCACCTCTTCATATTTTTGAGTCATACAATTATAACATATTTCACTGACTTTCTCTTGGGTTTGAACAGAATTTTTCCTTTTAGAACATTGTTTGTCTGAAATGTGAAAAAAGATTATAATAAATGAAAGCGTATTTTTAGAGAAAGCTTCTAAAATGACGTTGGTTACAATTCAACATAGCTTTCAGTCATCAAGCAGTGATGCAGCGTTATATAAATCTTGATAAGAGGGGTTATCGGAATGAAGAATTTAGTAATGTTAGGTGGCGGTTATGGTAACATGCGTGTTTTATCGCATATTTTACCAGATGCATTACCAAAGGACTACACTATCACTTTGATTGATCGTATGCCTTATCACGGTTTGAAACCAGAATATTATGCTCTGGCAGCGGGGACCAAATCAGATAAAGATGTACGATTACAGTTTCCGGAATCTGAGAAACTTAATGTTGTTTACGGGGAAATCTCAGCTATTGATTTAGATGACCAAATTGTTTCTGTCGGTGATACCAAAGTAGATTATGATGAACTTATTATCGGACTTGGGTGCGAGGATAAGTATCATAATGTACCAGGTGCTGATGAATTCACTTACAGTATTCAAACACTATCTAAATCTCGTAAAACTTACCACACGATTAACGAATTGCAAGCGGGGGCAAAAGTCGCAATTGTGGGTGCTGGACTTAGCGGTATTGAGCTTGCAAGTGAGTTGCGTGAAAGCCGTTCAGATTTAGACATCAAACTTTACGATCGTGGAGAACGTATTTTAGCACGTTTCCCAGAAAAATTAAGTCGCTTTATTGAAAAGTGGTTCCGTAAGCATAACGTGACAGTCGTACCGAATTCAAATATCAATAAAGTAGAACCAGGTCTGATTTATAATCATGATGAACCTGAAGAAGTAGATTTAGTCGTATGGACTGCAGGGATTCAACCTGTTTCAGTGGTGCGAAATTTACCTGTTGATGTAAATAAAAACGGTGCAGTGATTATTAACCAATATCATCAAGTACCGACTTATCGCAATGTTTATGTCGTTGGTGATTGCGCAAACTTACCGCATGCACCAAGTGCACAACTTGCTGAGGTTCAAGGAGACCAAATTGCTGATGTGTTGAAGAAACAATGGCAAGGTGAAGCATTACCTGATAAAATGCCTGAACTTAAAGTACAAGGCTTCCTAGGGTCACTTGGAGACAAACAAGGTTTCGCTTATGTGATGGACCGTCCACTCACAGGACGCATCGCCTCTATTTTGAAATCAGGTGTCTTATGGTTGTATAAATATCATAACGGTTAATAAAAAGATGATTATAAACAAAGGGGCTGGGACATAAATACAGTCCAA
>NZ_KV797499.1:0-507 GCF_001809385.1 Staphylococcus sp. HMSC055C03 | reverse complement strand
ATGGGAAAATTTATTTATAAAGGTGAAACGATTGAGATTGGAACTCAAAAAATCTTATATGCATCTCAAAATTTAAAAGTATCATCTAAAGATTTGCAAGAAAGATTTGATAAAGGTTGGGATATAGAAGATGCGCTTAAATACAATTTCAATCATGTGATGTACAAAGGTAAAATATGCCGAAAGATTAAACATAAAGGTCTCAATTTTTACATCGTAGCCGAAGATTTGAAAAGGTCTAAAGTTCCGCCGCAAGCAATTATTAAATATTTAAATGACGGACACATTATGGACGATATTTTACCGCTGGAAACAGAGTTTTATATTGTAGAACGTGAAAAAGATGCTTTGCGCAATTTGGTTTATAAGGACCGTTTGCGTAAAGAACGTCAAAAAGAACAAGCAGAAGCACGCAGAAGAAAAGAGCGTCCTTGGTTATATGACGGTACACCTCAAAGTGTAGAACCTAGCAACTGGTACTTGCACCTATGTGAAAATGATTTAATG
>NZ_KV797498.1:0-205 GCF_001809385.1 Staphylococcus sp. HMSC055C03 | reverse complement strand
CTTTTTCAAGCTCTGCTTTCAACGCTTCAAGTGCCGCATTGACTGCGTCTGCTTTGTCTTGAGTAGTTTTCGCTTCGATTGCTTTGTTCAATTCATCTTTCGCTGCGTCTACTTCTGCTTGTGTCGCATTAGCATCTGCTTGTACTGCTTTCGCTTTTTCTAATGCATCTTGGACTGCTTTATCTTCTTTGTCTGCTGGATCTAA
>NZ_KV797497.1:0-10815 GCF_001809385.1 Staphylococcus sp. HMSC055C03 | reverse complement strand
TATTCTCACAAGGCAAAAATCATGGTTGTAACCACGCGAGTTGATAGGGGTTAAGTCCCTAAAGAGTCCCTAAAACCTCAATTGCTTGGTTATTCTCTTCGTCAAATTGCTCCTCTAATAAATGAGAGTACACTTCCAATGTGATACGCATATTTTTGTGTCCTAAACGTTTACTGATATATTGAATAGAAACACCTTGTGATAATAGATAACTACAGTGTGTATGACGCAGCGCATGAGTAGTTATCTTTTTTATATCCAATTCTTCGCATAACTCTCCAAGTCTTGCATTCACTCTTTTTACTCTTGGAAGTATTCCTCTATCTTTAAAAATATAACCGTCCATACTGATAGCCCATGTAGCAATCACTTTTCTGATATGCTGCATATCTTCTTTTGCTACGTCCACATAGCGTGGGGAAGAATCAGTTTTCTGCTCATCAATATAAAGGTCTTTACCGATATAACTCGATTTCATATTGATTGCACCGCTCACACGACAACCTGTGCAGATCATGATAAATAAAATCAAATCCATTCTTTTATTACTTTGCATCAGTTTATTTTTTAACCGTTTATATTCTTCAATACTTATAAATTTGTCTGTTTCTTTTTTAGGTTCATTACCTGCTTTGAATGTAATTCTATATACAGGATTACGCTTGATTAACCCGTCATACACTGCATCATCTAATGAGGTTTTAAGTAATGATCGCATTTTTCTACCAGTTACTTGACTACGTGTCTCTGTGTACGCAGTAAGAAAATTCTGAACATCAAGACGTGTCAATTTTGCTATCGGTATATCCGCTATTTTGAATGATTTTAATATTTTTAAATTACTTTTATAACCTCCGTACGTTGATTTTGATACTGAGTTACGTTTATAGGTAATAACCCACTGCGTTAAGTATTGATGTAATGTCAAAGTGTTATCAGGGGAATAGCCTTGTTGTAATTCATTCAACTTCTCTATACCTGCGTATTCAGCTTCTTTTTTAGTACGGAATCCTTTTTTACGGTAGCGTTTGTTATTATATTTAAATTCATATTGCCATTTGCCTTTTTCGTATTGTCTCATTCGCATAATGCATTCCTCCTCAAAAAAGGTAAAAAAATAATAAGGGTACGGTGGTGTACCCTGAAAAAATGTATAAAAAAACAGGAAGTACAAGTGCACTTCCTGTGAGCCCTCTCTTTCAAGGGTTGATATAATGTAAAGTCCTCTTTTTCAAGGATTAATCTATAATTATATTAACAGGAAATCAGCAACTATTCAAGTTTAATGTTAGTAAATTGTTTCACTATGGCTCTATCTATTTGATTTAATGTTGATTGTGTTTTTCAAAGTTGATCTCCTTATTAACTTATTTTTCACTCCAGAGTGGAGGGGGGCTGAGATGATGCTGATTGTAAACTGTGTGGTGAGCTCTGCTGACTCTATCATTCTTTGATTTCTTCATCAGAAGGTGTATTCATGCTACTTTCTTCATTTTTAGATTGCTCTATATCAGGGTTATTAGCTTCTTCTTGTTGTTCCACAGGTTGAGAATTCTCTTGTTCGGTATTTTCCTTTTCATCAGAGCTACGGTATTTAGGGCTCCTTTTTTTGAATTCCTCAAATTCTGCCATTTCTTCTTCGCTCATATCATTAAATCTATCAACAACTACTCCTGTTCTTCTATTAACAACAGCACAAAATTTTACAGGTGTTCCAGCAGCATCTCGAACAAGGTGTTCAACGTAATACTCATTATCATTACTTCTGGCCATATTTGTTTTGAATTCAAAAGCTTGCAGACCATTAGAACCTCTATTTATATAATAATTCGAAACAATTTGTTCTGCATCTTGAGCAGAAATATTATTATTTGTTTCTTGTTGATTATTATTTTGTACATCTTCGTATGTTTGTGTTTCATCCGTTTTCTTTTGCTCTTCTTTCTTAGTTGTTTCTGTTTTATTGTCTTTCTCTTTCTTTTCTTCTTCTTGCCCACATGCTGTGAGTAATAATACAGATGATAGTGCTAATGTTCCTAATAGTTTGATTTTCATTTTTGTTTCTCCTTCAATAAATATTTAAGAAAATATCTTTCCCAAGAAGTTGGGAAAGGCGATTTCATACCAGAAGCAATGGTTTATAAACTAGCTTTTAAAGCAGGTAATTCAACTTTACTCAAATATTTGATAGTTATAAATCACTTTTCCAATTACCTCTATTTCATCCACAGATTCTAAATCAAATGAATTCGTTTTAAATTCGTCCGAATAACTTACTGGATCTAAATGCAACTTTGTTTCGGTACGTCTAACGCGTTTTACAGTGTATTCTCCACCAATACGCAATACTAAAATATCATTACTATTTAATTTATAATCTTGATTGATTCTATAATCGTGTACGACTATGTATGAACCATTTGCAAGGATTTTATTCATACTGTCTCCATTGATTTGTAAGGCGATACATTCGCTTGGTTTACGTCCTTTGAATGCAATATCTGGAATTTCAAAATCCTTATGTTCTAATTCTACAGTTTCGAAATTTCCTGCCGATACTTTACCGTAATAGGGAACTTTATAATAATTATTAATATTTTCTAAAGGTACAATATCATCTTCTAAGCCGATTAAGTAATCCATGCTGACACCAAAATAAGTAGCTAATTGTGATACGGTTTTAGCTATTGGTTCGGATTTATTATTTTCCCAGTTGGATAATTTACCTTTTGTAAAACTATTCTTTTTATCTTTGGCAGGAAACTGGTCATGTAAATCATCACTAAGTTGTTGTAATGTTAAACCTTTTTGTTTTCTTAATTTTCTTATTCTATCTCCGAAAGTCATTTGTTTTCACTCCTTACTTTTCTTTTCTGTGTAATTTTAATATACACTAAGTGTTGCTTATTTACAACACATATATAGGTAAAGATAAAAAAAGTTTTAAAAATACGACAAAAGGTGTTGCAATAAGTAACACTAACGTGTAATATAATAGATAAGTCGTGAAAACACTACAAAGAAAGAGGTGAAACAATGAACGCTTACAACAAATTAAAAGGTTTGTTAATAGAAAGAGGGATTAAAAACAAAGATTTAGCTGAGTTGCTTGATGTAAACAGGACTACAGTGAATAAAAAACTCAATAGAACAAACGGTAACGATTTCTCCATGACTGAAGTTAGAAAGATTTGCCTGTACTTAGATATCAGTGCAGATATATATTTTTTAAATCCAAGTCGTGAAAACACGACAAAACAACGTCAAACAACTTAATAGGAGGAAACAATGGAGCAAATCACATTAACAAAACAAGAATTGATTGAAATTGTAGAACGTGAAGTAAGTAAAAGGTTGGACGGTAAGAAAACAATTAAACCAATCTCAATTTTTAATGAAGTAAGAATTACAGAAGACGATATCGCAAACATCAATGAAGACTTTAATTTTACAAAGTTTATAAAACCTCCATATAGAGGCCGACATTATAGACCATTAGCTTTAAAGAAATATCTATGTGATAGCAACAATTACTTTCACAAGTACTTTAACGGAAAAGTGAATGACGATAATATCCATGAGCTTATCAGAAAATTAACTTTAGCAGTTTTTGGTGTTAGCAGAAATTCTGATTTAAGTGAACGTGAATTTGAAGAGGCTGCAAAGATTTACAGATACTTCAAAGATATGTATTTACATCTATACAAAAAGCGTCTTTCAAATTTATCTAATGAAGATTTCGAATAAGGAGGAAACCACGTGCAAGCATTACAAGAAATCAAAATTGAAAACAATTCGGAATTAGGAGCAGTCGTTTCTAGTCGAGTAGTAGCTAATGAGTTGAAAAGAAGACATGACAATGTAAAACGTGATCTAGAACAAATTTTAATGTCCTCAAATGTGAGTGCATTAATTGTTCCTAGTAACTATAAAGATTCACGTGGACGTAAACAGAAGGAATATCTCTTAACTAAAGACGGTTTCATTTTATATATGTTCAATATTCAAGGTCACAACGATTTTAAAATGGCGTACATTAATAAATTTAATGAAATGGAACGACAAATCTCACAGCCTATCGCAAGTTATATGATAGATGATCCAGTTAAGCGTGCTGAATTGTGGATTGAAGAGCAGAAAGAGAAACAACAGTTACAACTTGAAAACAACATGCAAAAACAAAAGATTGCTGAATATGAACCCAAAGCGTCTTACTTAGACACGATTTTAAACAACAAAAGTTTAGTGACAGTAGGTCAGATTGCAAAGGACTATGGTATGTCAGCTCAAGCATTAAACAAGTTGCTGCATGAATTGAAAGTTCAATACAAGCAATCAGGACAATGGTTACTTTATTCAAACTTACACGATAAAGGCTATACACATTCATCAACTACAGAAATTGAACATAAAGACGGTAGCACATCAGTACGTATGAATACTAAATGGACGCAAAAGGGCAGATTGTTTATTTACGACTTGCTTAAAGATAACAACATCCTACCCACAATCGAGCGGAATTAAGGAGGAAGCAACATGGAAGAAGAAAATAAAAAACCTCAAACTACTCATGGCAGTGAGCAGAATGAGGAAACTAGTATTGTTTTACCTATTGATAAAGGAAGAGTGAAAGATTCTATTCTTCTTTTAAAAACTTATGAACAACACTGTAAATAAGTGTTTCGTTATGTTTTTTAGAACATTCATGTAATGCAAGTAAATAGATATACTCATCTGAGAATTGACCATTCGAATTTGCTTTTAGTTGGTCAACAGTATTTTTGAAGTACTCACTGTTAGGATCGAATTGTTCATCTATTTCATTTGTTACTTTTCTAAAAAACTTTTCAAATTCATTCCAATCCATAAAATCACCTCCTTATATAAGGAGTATACCAGAAAGGAGCATACACAAATGACACAATCACTCAGTGTGCAAATCAACATCCCAGAAGAATATGTATTGATTGAAAAAGATATTCACTCACAGTTGTTGATGAACCAGCAGAAAGCAACATGGTCTAAAAAAGAATTTATTGATCATTCGCCATTCAAATCAAACAACAGTGTGGATGACAAGATTCTATTCAATCCTAAGTTCAGAAAGATTTTAGAAAGTGAAGGCATTGCGAGTTATCCGAAAGGAAACAAACGCAACTGGTCGTTTGACGGTCCGAAAGCATATGAGTTTTTACGTAAATATAGAGATGAATTTTAGAAAGGTGAAAAAATGAAAAGTTTTTGGTTGACCTATTTGTTTTGCTTTGCAAGCACAGCCGTCCTGACATTTATCACACAAGATTTCATTATATCAGCAGCGTGGTCATTGCTTTTATCATTAGCAGTTTTTCTGTTCTTTGACGTCTGGTACTTCGAAGAAGATGGAACAGAAGAAGCAGTCGATGACGGAGAAGAGTATATTACGTTATTTACTATCAAATATTAGGAGGTAATACTATGAAAAACAGATTCAGAGTCATTCTGGCAGAAAGAAAAATTAAATTAAGAAAGGTTCACGAAGATACTGGCATTTCAAAATCAACGCTAATTGGCTTGAGAGATGAAACAACTCAACATCCTAGTGCAACAACAATATTGAAAATATGCGACTACTTAGATATTACACCGAATGACTTTTTCGGCATCAAAAAAGACTGCTAGCAAGGGCAATTGCTAACAGTCAGAGTAGAGGTTGAAAATTACATCAGTTTTTTCAGCCTCTACAATATCAAAAAGTGGAGGGATAATCAAATGTATTTTGAACAAGGTGCAGTAGTGCGCCATAAATTCAAGGTAGACGGCTTTGAGTTTATGAGAGAAATCGCAAGAGAAGATGATCATATCAGTATTTTAATTTCGACTGTAAGTAATGTTTACGTCACAAAAACAGCAGTCGCCAGTTTATCAGATATTGAAACTGCAGAAGAAATTATTAAACAAGATGTATATACATTTATCGAAGAACAGACAGATGAACTCGATAAAATCATGGCTTACTTTTCGAAAGGGTGGGGATAAATATGGCCAGTTTATATAACTTATCCGAAGGCTACAAAGAAGTTTTAGACAAAATGGATGAAGGTTATTCATTTGAAGATATTAAGGACACATTAGATGCAATTAAAGCTGATATGGACACTAAAGTTGATAACATTATCGGACTCAAGCGCTCAGCAGAAGGCGATGTTGAAATTATAAACAAAGAAATCAAGCGTCTGCAAACTCTAAAAAAACAGAAACTGAACCTAGCTGATAAATTGAAAGGCTACCTTCAGGAGATGTTGGAAGTTCAAGAATTAGACAATTATCGCACTTCTAAAAACTATGTATTTAAGAAGCGAAATGCACCGAGTAAATCAGTTACAGATGAAAAGCTAATCCCTAAAGAATACTGGTTATCTCAAGCGCCTAAGCTAAATGCTAAGCAACTGACAGACGATTTGAAAGCAGGCAAAGAAGTGCCAGGTGCTGAACTTAAAGTGACTGAAAGCTTGGTGATTAGATGAGTGAAGAACAAGACATTTTACAACAACTAGGCATTGAGGAAATCAACGAAGATACCCAAAAATTTTACTCAATTATGGCTTATGGAAAGTCGGGAACTGGCAAGACAACTTTAGCTACTAGAGAAAATAACGCTTTTATTATCGATGTACATGAAGATGGTACTCAAGTTACTAAAAAAGGTTTTGTTAAAAAAGTTGATAGTTACAACGCTTTTAGAAATACAGTAGCGAATATTGAAAAAATTATAAAAGCAGCAAGATCTAAAGGAGTACCCGTAGACGTCGTAGTTATTGAAACAGCTCAAAAATTAAGAGATATAACGCTTGCGCACGTTCTACAAAAAAACAATGTACCAAAAGCTAGAATACAAGATTATGGTGAAACTTCTAAATTAATTGTTAATTCAATTAGGCACTTATTAAAAGTCAAAAATGAAATGGGTTTCCATGTTGTCCTTACAGGTCATGAAGGATTAAATACAGAAGATAAGGACGAAAACGGAAACATTATCAATCCTAGGATTTCAATAGAAGTACAAGCTGCAATACACAATAATTTAGTAACTCAATTCGACATTATAGGTCATACATTTATTGATGATCATACTGATGAAAATGGAAATACCACTCATGATTATGTGTTTTCAGTGGAACCTTCTAATTTATATACAACAAAGGTTAGGCATAAGCCCGAAATAACAATCAATAATCCAAAAATCAAAGATGCGTCAATTTCAAAAATTGTAGATATGGCGCAAAACGGAAATTAAAAATAAAGGACGGTAATTAAATATGAAATTCAATTTAAATTTACAAGGTGCACAAGAATTAGGTAACTATATGCAACCAGGTCAATACAGTGTAAAGATTAAAAACTTTGAACGTAAAGAAAGCAAGAATGGACATCCTCAATTAGCAATCACATTCACGCATAAAGAAGAGGGCGAATTTACTCATTACGCTAATGGTGATACGTCAAATGATTTCGCTAAAAACTGGTTATACACATTCTTAAAAGCAATAGGAATTCAAGATAACAACGGTCAATTCAGCTTTACTGAAAGAGATGTAATTGGTAAACCAATCAATATTGAACTTGAACGTAAATATAATGACTATACAGAAAAATGGAACACAGCATTAAAACGTTTTTGGAAATTCGACGGCACACCAATTTATGAAAAGGTTGGTATTAAAGAGAATGAAAAAAACGAAGGCAGTGAGCAATCAAGTAAACCAAGTATGAACGATAGTAATAATCAGTTTGCTAATGCGAATGGGCCTGATATAAGTGATGATGATCTTCCGTTCTGATTGGAATGATATAAGTGTCAAAAATCATTAAATATAAACCAAATAATAATGGTTCGTATGATGTAGTTGTTACAAATGTAGAAATACCAGAACAAGCTATAGAACTGCTAGATGTAAACCAACCTATTGATGTTGATTGTTCAGTGATAGATCCAAATTCTATCACTGGCAAACAACGCAGGAAAATATTCGCTTTATGTAACGATATAGAGAGCCACACAGGGCAACCCCGAGACTATATGAGGTATTTGTTCATGGATTACGTAGAAGTCCTCTATGGGTATGAAAAACGCCTCTCATTAAGCGACTGTACACGTACCCAAGCAAACCAAATCATAGAGGTTACGCTTGATTGGATATTTTATAACAATATTCCATTAACTTATAAAACAAGTGACCTGCTTAAACAAGATAAATCCTTCTTGTACTGGGCTACAGTCAACCGTAACTGTGTAATATGCTTAAAACCTCATTCAGACCTTGCACACCATTATGCAATAGGCAGAGGAAAGAACCGTAAGACAATGAATCATTACGGATATGAAGTGTTGGCGTTATGTAGAGAACATCATTCAGAGCAGCACAACATAGGTGTAGACACTTTCGATAAGAAATACCACTTAGAGAACAGTTGGATAAAAGTCGATGATCGGCTTAATAAAATGTTGAAAGGAGGAAAAGCGGATGACTGAAACACCTAGTTATTACGCTATTATAACTGCCAATGTCAGATACGACAACAGACTTACTGACAGTGAGAAGCTGTTGTTTGCAGAGATTACAGCATTGAGTAACAAAAATGGATATTGCAGCGCTAGTAATGGTTATTTTTCAAGATTATATGAAGTATCTAAAGTAACTGTATCAAGACGTATCGCAAATCTTAAAGAATTAGGTTATTTGAAGATAGATTTTATTAAAAGCGGTAAGGAAATCAAACAACGAAGAATGTACCCCTTATCAAATGTGATAATACCTATTAACACAAATGATAATACCCCTATTAACACAAATGATAATACCCCTATTAACACAAATGATAAAGAGAATATTACAAGTAATAATACTATAAATAATAATACTACAAGTATAAATAACAATAGCGCAACTGACGTTACGCGTGAGCAATTTGAGGAGTGGTGGCAACTCTATGATAAAAAGCTTGATAAGAAGAAAGCTGCATCATTATTCAAGTCAGCACTTAAAAAACATGATTTCGAAACAATTATGAACGGTACTAGAGAATATCTAAAAACAATCACTAACAAACAATATCAAAAGTACCCTAAAACATTCTTAGGCCAAGAAAGTTATCTAAACGACTTTACACAAGAAACAGTACCTAATGGAATGGATCAACTAGAAAGAATGAAATACGATCCTAGTTATTGGGATTAGGAGTGAAACCAAATGAGAAAATTATTTAATCTTCAACTGAAGAAAAAGCTTAAGAAATATGAGGCTGCAAATATTGAGTATGGTCTTTATTGCGAAAAATGCGGGAACAAGTACGACCTACACCAGTTTGAAAGTGGTTATGAATTCAGAGATGGTTGTGAATGCAAGATGATTGAGGCGGGCAAGCTAGCAGAAAAGCAACGCAAACAAAAAGCTGTTAATCGAATTTTTAGGCAATCTACAGTAAATGCATCAATTAAAGATGCTACAGTACGTAACTATAAACCTAAAAATAAGGACCAAGAGAAAGCAAAGAGTACAGCTATTGAATATGTTAAAACCTTTTCTACTGATAACCCTAAATCATTAATACTTCAAGGTTCATACGGTACTGGAAAAAGTCATTTAGCATATGCGATAGCAAAAGCAGTTAAAAAAGAAGGGTATTCAGTGGCATTTATGCATATACCGATGTTAATGGAACGAATAAAGGCGACGTATAACCGAGAGTCAATAGAAACGACAGATGAACTAGTCAAATTATTAAGTAGTATTGATCTGCTTGTGCTTGATGATGTTGGTGTTGAAAATACAGAACACACATTAAACAAGTTATTCAGTATTGTCGATAACCGCACAGGAAAAAACAATATCTTTACTACTAATTTCAGTGATAAAGAATTAAATCAAAACATGAACTGGCAACGTATCAACTCACGTATGAAACACAATGCGAGAACAGTACGGATGTTAGGTGATGATTACAGGGAGAGAAACTCATGGTGATGTTAACCAAAGAGAATATCATTGAAATATTAGGATGTAGTCCAGTATATGCTCAGTACCACATAGATAAAGCAAACGGCGACCCTTATAAATTAAAGAAACAAATAGATAGGGAACAGATGAAAAGAGCATATACGCCCGGCGTGCGTCAAATAGAGGTGTCTTATGGAAATAGAAATTAAATTCAACGAAACACATAAAGCACCTATCGGTTCACCAAGACCGAGATTTGCGAATAGAGGAAAATTTGTACAAACCTATATGCCTGCAACTTATACGGCGCATAAAGCTTTTATACAAAAGCAGATGCCTAAACTTATGATGGAAAATAGCGTGATCGTAACGTTGAAATTTATTTTTACACCACCTGAAAGTTGGAGTAAGAAAAAACGCTTGGCAATGGTCGGTAAGTATAAGGGTACAAAACCTGATGTAGATAATTTGATGAAAACTGTTTTAGATGCCGGTAATAAGCACTTGTGGAAAGATGATGGCCAGATTGTAGATGTAAGAACCTTAAAGCAATACGGTGATGAAGCTAAAATCATTATGGAAATCGAGGAGGTAGATTAATTGAATATCGACTATGACGACGTAGAAATGCAATTCAAAGTAAAAGCTACGTTTACCGCAAAAGTCAAAGCTACAGTCCACAAACACACTGATTTACAAGATGTGGAAGAGTATTTGATTAATAAAATTCATGACGAACTAGAAAAGTACATGGATGAATTTCAAGTTGAAGATGTAGAGAGATTATTATAGGAGGTACTAGTAATGGGAAAATTTATTTATAAAGGTGAAACGATTG
>NZ_KV797496.1:1960-54807 GCF_001809385.1 Staphylococcus sp. HMSC055C03 | reverse complement strand
GGTTTAAAAAACATGAATAACCCCCTCGGAGGGAATCGAACCCCCATTTCAAGAACCGGAATCTTACGTGTTATCCATTACACTACGAGGGGTAAATATTAACATGCAATTATTAGTGTACCTGTCTCGTGTAGAGTGGTCAATATGATGATATTATAAAGGTGTGAGTTTTATTTTTGACCATTTTTGACTTTTAGGTTAAAATAAGGATAATTCATAAAAGTACAAGGAGGAAATAGAATGAATTTAATTCCTACAGTAATTGAAACAACAAATCGCGGCGAACGTGCTTATGACATTTACTCAAGATTATTGAAAGACCGTATTATTATGTTAGGTTCAGCAATTGATGATAACGTAGCAAACTCAATCGTATCACAATTGTTATTCTTACAAGCACAAGATGCTGAGAAAGATATTTATCTATATATCAACTCTCCAGGTGGTAGTGTAACAGCTGGATTCGCAATTTATGATACTATCCAACACATTAAACCAGATGTACAAACAATCTGCATCGGCATGGCTGCTTCAATGGGTTCATTCTTGCTTGCAGCAGGTGCTAAAGGTAAACGTTTCGCATTACCTAACGCTGAAGTAATGATTCACCAACCACTAGGCGGTGCACAAGGTCAAGCGACTGAAATCGAAATCGCAGCAACACACATCTTAAAAACACGTGCTAAATTAAACAAAATCTTATCAGAACGTACAGGTCAATCAATTGAACAAATTGAAAAAGACACTGATCGTGATAACTTCTTAACTGCAGATGAAGCTAAAGAATACGGCTTGATCGACGAAGTTATGCAACCTGAAAAATAAGTTGTTATTAAATATAGAAATGAAAAGAGTTCCGGGGGTTTTCCGGAACTCTTATTTTTGTCTTTTATAATGTTTTATTAAGTTAATGACGGTCCACCCTAATATAATAATTCCAACTATTAGGTAAAACAGTGCAATATATAAAGAAGGGATAGCTCGCGTCATTGAAAAACTGCCGATACATATTAAAAGTAATCCAGCAATGATTACTAAAATACGTGTTACAAGACTGCTTTTATCCATTCATACACCTTCATTCACTATACTTGCTATATCTGTATAAACGCTCGAATTTTTTATGATTTCATTTAGTAATAAGCGCTCACAATACAAATATATTATATAGCTTTTTACTCATGAACTAAACTATCAAGTGCTGATTTTAAGTCAGGATATGCAAATTTGAAACCATAAGCATCTAGACGGTTCGGAATTGCTTTTTGCGTATCTAAGATAATCGTTGCTCTTTGTCCTAAAACTAAGCGTAACAGTGCACTTGGTACCCATAATTCATGTGGTTTGTGCATTGCACGTGCTAAAGCATAACCGAATAAGTTTTGACGCTCAGCAATAGGTGTTGTCATATTGAAGACGCCTGAAGCATCATCTTGATTGATTAAGAAAAGAATCGCACGTGTTAAATCTGTAATGTGAATCCATGAATACCATTGGAAACCAGTACCTAATTTACCACCGAGATAGAAGCGGTAAGGTAATTCCATAGTTGGTAAAGCACCACCTTCATCTGAAAGCACCATACCAAAACGACCGATAATGACACGCGTACCATGTTGTTCGAATTTACGCGCAAAACGTTCCCATTGATATGTGATATCAGATAGAAAATCATGCGGATCGCATTTTGATAATTCTGTGTAAGTACGGTGCACATCTGGTGTATAATAACCTACTGCACTTGCGTTGAATAAAATTCTAGGGAACTCACCTTTATGTTCAAACAATTCATAAAGTGATTGTGTGGCTTGAATACGACTTAACATCAAAGTTTGTTTATATTCATCTGTCCATCTTTTATTCAATGATGCACCTGCTAAGTTAATCACAATATCAATATGATCTGGGACTTTATCTTCCCAACCTTCTTTACTCCAGTTAACATAGGTGATCTTATCATCTAAGTTTTGACGATCTTGACGAGTTAAAATAGTAATATGTGAATCTGTACTGTGTATTGCATCTACTAAATGACTCCCAACTAAACCTGTACCGCCTGTAATAAGAAATTCTTTCATTTTTATATTCACCTCATTAATATTAAACAACGTTTTGGATACCGAAACCCAATAGATTATAGACATTCTAAACATTCATTATTTATTCAATGTTTAGTCATTAATATGTCAATTTAAACTATGTAATCTTGTTTAAATCACTTATAGCTAAGTTATAATAGAAGTACCTTCGAAATTAATTAAACATCTCTTAATTAAAAATAGTATACCCCATAATATACATGCGAAGGTGAAATTTTGACTCCCTTTAGTATTGGACCTATGCGAGCAACGTATAGGTCCTTTATCATGTCTTTTTACGGTTGTTGATGTAGTATATTATAACAATCTTATATCAATTAATCATCTTACTTGGTTTTTGACCAATCGCCTTCTGTTAACCTATTCAAATAAATATTGAAATTATAAAATGTTTCCTAAGCAAAATAATGTATACCCTAGTGGAAAATGTTATGATATATAAATGAATACAGCTCAGATATAATAGTGAAGATGTTGTAAAAAAGGGTATGAGTTAATATATCAAAATAAGTAACTCAAGTAACTTATAGAAAAAGAAAAGGGATTGGAAAGAGGAGAGCACATGTCTAACAATAAAATGAGCAAACCCGCTAAGATACTAAGTGCTGTAATCGTATTTTTCTTATTATTCGGTTTAGCATTTGCGACTTTTGCTTTTGTAGATAATAACAAGAAGAGCAGCGAACGATACAGTCAACAACAGAAAAAAGAAGAGCAAGAGAAAAAAGATCGTGCTGAAAAGAAAAAACGAGAGGCAGAAAAACGCAAAAAAGAAAAAGAAGAAGAGGAACAACGTCAACAAGAAATTGCTGATCAACAAGCAGCAGAACAAGCAAGACAAAATGAATTAGCTGCACAACGTGAACAACAAAGACAACAAGCTGAACAAGCCCGTCAAAATGCAGCAACACAAAAAGCGCAACAAAAAGAACAAAAACCACAAAAAGATAGTTCTGATGATAAAGAAGCACAACAAAAAGCTCAAGAACAAGCAGAGAAACAACGTGAGCAAGCTAGAGAAGCGGCTCAAGAAAGACAAAAAGCACAACAAGAAGCTCAGCAAAAACGTCAAGAACAAGCACAACAGCAAGCTAAAGAGCAAGCACAGCAACAACGAGAACAACAAGCTGCTCAGCAAAAACAACAGCAACAACAAAAACAGCAACAGCAAGAAAAACAACAACAAAGCAGTCAGCCCAGGCCAGGGCAAGAACAGCAGTCAAGGTCAGTAAATGAATCACAAAGCACTCAGCAAAGACAAGCACCACAACAAAATACACAATCAAGTCAGTCTTCAAGCTCGAACCAATCAAGTTCAAGTCAATCGAGCCAACAGAAGTCAGACGATTAATTCATAAAAAGGACCGCAATGCCAAAAGCACTGTGGTCCTTTCATTATGAGATAAAACTGATTAGCCAAGTGATAACGAGTGCGATAATCGCAACAACAGGTAAACAACCGCATCCGAATGGCGTGCAGCCGAAGGAATAATATTTTATTTTTCTATCCTGTTCGAAGCGGGAACGCTGGTGTTCACTTGGACTATGTTTAAAGTAATCATCATCTTTATAGCGAGGGTCATTGGGATCAATGACTTCAGGTTGGTCATTATTTGTCATGCAACTACCTCCTTCGTACATATCCATTATAAAGTAGGGAATACTGAAAATATAATGATAAGAAAAAGTGGTTTTCAGATGATTTCTTAAGTGGAAAAAGGGTATAATATATTTGTAAAGGTAGTGTTGTTCACAACAATATTACTTAAATAGAATTGAAGTGAGTGTTTAAGCTTGCTTTTTATTCCAGATGATAGTATTATGACAATTGTAAGAGATGTTATTTTTTTGTCCCGCCTGGGACTAAAAACGTCAAAGCATGGTTGCATGTTGACCCTTAAATAAAAAGAGGAGGAAATAGTAGTGGAAGACTTGCTTAAAGTCCAACAGAAATTGATTCCTGAGCTTGTCGAAAAAATGTATCGAAGATTTACAATACTCACTACTATCAAAATGCACCAGCCAGTCGGAAGAAGAAGTTTAAGTGAATATATGAATTTGACTGAACGTGTGTTGAGATCAGAAACGAATACGTTGAAAAAGCAAGAATTAATCAAGGTAAAACCGACAGGAATGGAATTAACTCCTGAAGGCGATGAATTGATTGAATCCTTAGAATCATACTTTGACATGTATTCAGACGGTTATCATCTAGCACAACTGTTAAAAGAACGTTATCAAATTAAAAACGTTTATGTTGTTCCTGGTGATACCGATATGGATAGTGCTGTAAAAAAAGAGATGGGCAGCCAGGCAGGTCAGTTATTAGAACGAACTTTTTACGAAGATGCTATCGTTTCTATCACAGGAGGTTCCACAATGGCCTCTGTGAGTGAATCAATGCATGTACTATCATTCAAAACATTCTATGTCCCCGCAAGAGGTGGCTTAGGTGAAAATGTGGTATATCAGGCGAATACGATTGCAGCAAGTATGGCACAGCAAACTGGCGGAGAATATACAACATTATATGTTCCTGACAATGTCAGTGAATCAACATATGAGTTGTTGCTTCAAGAGCCCTCAGTTCGAAATACATTAGAAATAATTAAACAATCAAATATAACCGTCCACGGCATTGGTGATGCGCTGAAAATGGCAAATAGACGTCATTCGTCTAAACAAGTGATTGAAAAGCTTCAACATCACAATGCAGTCGGAGAAGCATTTGGATATTATTTCGACAGCGAAGGTCATATCGTTCATAAAGTTAAAACGATAGGACTTCAAATGGAAGATTTAGTATCGAAGCAATATATCTTTGCTGTAGCTGGAGGTGCTTCAAAAGGAGATGCGATCAGAGCGTATCTATCCATTGCTCCTAAGAACACAATTCTAATTACAGATGAAGGCGCAGCAAGAAATATAGTTCAATCACAATCAATTTAGTTTAAAAAAGTGACTTCACTTTTTAACAATATCTTTTAAAGGAGGCCATAATAATGGCAGTTAAAGTAGCAATTAATGGTTTTGGTAGAATCGGTCGTTTAGCATTCAGAAGAATTCAAGATGTTGAAGGTATCGATGTAGTAGCAGTAAACGACTTAACAGATGATGAAATGTTAGCACACTTATTAAAATACGATACAATGCAAGGACGTTTCACTGAAGAAGTTGAAGTTGTAGATGGCGGATTCCGCGTGAATGGTAAAGAAGTTAAATCATTCGAAGAACCAGATGCAAGCAAATTACCTTGGAAAGATTTAGACATTGATGTCGTATTAGAATGTACTGGTTTCTACACTAGCGACGAAAAAGCACAAGCTCACATTGACGCAGGTGCTAAAAAAGTATTAATCTCTGCACCAGCAACTGGTGACGTTAAAACAATCGTTTATAACGTAAACCAAGATACTTTAGACAGTTCTGACGTAATCGTTTCAGGTGCTTCTTGTACTACAAACTCACTTGCTCCAGTAGCAAAAGTATTAAATGACAGCTTCGGTTTAGTAGAAGGTTTCATGACTACTATCCACGCTTACACTGGTGACCAAAATACTCAAGATGGTCCACACAGAAAAGGCGACAAACGTCGTGCTCGTGCAGCAGCTGAAAACATCGTTCCTAACTCAACTGGTGCTGCTAAAGCAATCGGTAAAGTAATTCCTGAAATCGACGGAAAATTAGACGGTGGCGCTCAACGTGTTCCTGTAGCAACTGGTTCATTAACTGAATTAACAGTTGTATTAGACAAAGACGTAACAATCGAAGAAGTAAACGAAGCTATGAAAGCAGCTTCTAACGAATCATTCGGTTACAACGAAGACGAAATCGTATCTTCAGACGTAGTTGGTATGACATTCGGTTCATTATTCGATGCAACTCAAACTCGTGTTATGACTGTATCTGGTCGTCAATTAGTTAAAGTTGCAGCTTGGTATGACAACGAAATGTCTTACACTGCACAATTAGTACGTACTTTAGAATACCTTATCAAAGACGTAAAATAATCTATAAACAATAATATTAAGGTCTGAATTTAACAAGCGGTAATGTGTTGTTGAAATTCGATGACCAGCTTATGAGTAAGCGGGGAGGCACATACGCTTCTCCGCTTATTTTCATTAAGTACATGGTTATTAGAGTAGATATTTTCAGAAACATGAAAAATTTCATTTGATTCTGTATTTATATCTGCATTATTTCTGCCCATATGCTAACCTCAAATTACAGACATTTTATAAATTCGCGCTTTTATTCAAAGGAGGAAGTTTTGATGGCAAAAAAACATGTATCTGATTTAGATTTAAAAGGGAAAGTCGTATTAGAACGTGCAGACTTCAACGTACCATTAAAAGATGGAGAAATTACAAACGATAACCGTATCGTTCAAGCTTTACCAACAATTGAGTATATCCTTGATCAAGGTGGTAAATTAGTTTTATTCTCTCACTTAGGTAAAGTTAAAGAAGAAAGTGATAAAGAAAAATTAACATTAAAACCTGTAGCAGTTCGCTTAAGCGAAAAATTAGGCAAAGATGTTAAATTCGTACCGCAAACACGTGGTAAAGAACTAGAAGATGCAGTTGCTGCATTAAAAGAAGGCGAAGTACTTTTAGTTGAAAATACACGTTTCGAAGACTTAGACGGTAAAAAAGAATCTAAAAATGATCCAGAATTAGGTAAATACTGGGCATCTTTAGGTGATGTATTCGTTAACGATGCATTCGGTACAGCACACCGTTCACACGCTTCAAACGTAGGTATTGCATCTCACTTAGAAAGTGCGGCTGGCGACTTGATGGAAAAAGAAATCAAATTTATCGGTGGCGTTGTAAACAACCCTGATAAACCAGTTGTAGCAATCTTAGGTGGAGCGAAAGTTTCAGATAAAATCGGTGTAATCGAAAACTTATTAAATGTTGCTGATAAAGTCTTAATCGGTGGCGGTATGGCATATACTTTCCTTAAAGCACAAGGCTATGAAATCGGTAAATCTTTATTAGAAGCTGACAAAGTAGACTTTGCTAAAGATTTATTAGAACGTGCTGGAAACAAAATCGTTTTACCAGTTGATGGTAAAGTAGCTAAAGAATTCTCAAACGATGCACAAATCACAGTTGTAGATATCGATCAAATTCCTGAAGATCAAGAAGCATTAGATATCGGACCAAAAACTGTTGAATTATTCAAAAAAGAATTAGAAGGTGCGCATACAGTAGTATGGAACGGACCTATGGGTGTATTCGAATTCGAAAACTTCGCACAAGGTACTATCGGTGTTTGTGAAGCTATTGCTGAATTAAAAGATGCAACTACAATCATCGGTGGCGGTGACTCAGCTGCAGCAGCAATGATGCTTGGATTCGAAGATGACTTCACACACATTTCAACTGGCGGCGGTGCATCATTAGAATATCTAGAGGGTAAAGAATTACCTGGTATTGCATCAATTAGCGACAAATAAGTTGTAACTTATTAATAAACTTTCAAGGAGCGTTTTATAATGAGAAAACCAATTATTGCAGGTAACTGGAAAATGAACAAAACAGTACAAGAGGCAAAAGACTTTGTTAAAGCTTTACCTCAATTACCTGATACAAACGAAGTTGAAGCTGTTATCTGTGCACCAACAATTCAATTAGATGCATTAACTACAGCAGTTAAAAACGGTGAAGCTGAAGGATTAGCAATCGGTGCAGAAAACACTTATTTCGAAGATAACGGTGCTTTCACTGGTGAAACTTCTCCAGTTGCGTTAGCTGACTTAGGTGTGAAATACGTTATCATCGGTCACTCAGAACGTCGTGAATTATTCTTCGAAACTGATGAAGATGTTAACAAAAAAGCACATGCAGTATTCAACCACGGTATGACACCAATTATCTGCGTAGGTGAAACACTTGAACAACGTGAAGGCGGAAAAGCTGAAGAAGTTGTCGGCGAACAAGTTAAAAAAGCATTAGAAGGCTTATCAGACGATCAATTGAAACAAGTTGTCATTGCTTATGAACCAATCTGGGCAATCGGTACTGGTAAATCTTCAACTGCTAAAGATGCAAACGAAATGAGTGCATTTGTTCGTAAAACAGTTGCAGATCTTGCTAGCCAAGAAGTTGCAGATGCAGTACGTATTCAATATGGCGGCAGCGTAAAACCTAACAACATTGTTGAATATATGGCTGAATCTGATATCGACGGCGCATTAGTCGGCGGAGCTTCATTAAAAGTTGAAGACTATGTAAAATTATTAGAAGGTGCTAAATAATATGGCGAAACAACCTACAGCATTAATCATCCTTGATGGTTTTGCAAATAGAGAAGATGTACACGGAAACGCAGTTAAACAAGCGCATAAACCTAACTTTGACCGTTATTATGCAAAATATCCTACAACTCAAATCGAAGCAAGTGGTCTTGAAGTAGGTCTTCCTGCAGGTCAAATGGGTAACTCAGAAGTAGGTCACATGAACATTGGTGCTGGCCGAATTGTTTACCAAAGTTTAACTCGCATTAATAAATCAATTGAAGACGGCGACTTCTTTGAAAACGAAGTATTAAACGAAGCAATTGAACACGTTAAAGCAAACAATTCTGCATTGCATGTATTTGGTTTACTATCTGACGGTGGTGTACACAGTCACTACACACATCTATTTGCAATCTTAAAATTAGCTAAACAACAAGGGCTTGATAAAGTCTATGTACATGGTTTCTTAGACGGCCGTGACGTAGATCAAAAATCAGCATTAAAATATGTGAAAGAAACTGAAGAACAATTCAAAGAAATCGGTATTGGTCAATTTGCATCAATTTCTGGTCGTTATTATGCAATGGACCGTGACAAACGTTGGGAACGTGAAGAAAAAGCGTATAACGCAATTCGTGACATCAATACACCTGAGTATGCAACAGCAGAAGAAGGTATCGAAGCAAACTATGCAAATGATTTAACTGACGAATTCGTTGTACCATTCTCAATCAAAGAACAAAATGAAGGCGTTCAAGATGGAGACTCAGTAGTATTCTTCAACTTCCGTCCTGACAGAGCAGGCCAACTTTCTGAAATCTTCACAAACAAAGATTTCAAAGGCTTTGAAGTGAACCAACCTAAAGATTTATTCTTTGCGACTTTCACAAAATACAACGATCAAGTTGATGGTCGTGTTGTATTTGAAAAAGTAGATTTAAAACAAACAATCGGTGAAGTTGCTGAAGCAAACAACTTAACACAATTAAGAATTGCCGAAACTGAAAAATATCCTCATGTTACTTACTTCATGAGTGGTGGACGCAATGAAGAATTTGAAGGAGAACGTCGTATTTTAATCGACTCTCCAAAAGTTGCAACGTATGACTTAAAACCTGAAATGAGCGCGTATGAAGTAAAAGATGCTTTATTAGGCGAGTTAGATAAAGGTGACTTAGACTTAATCATCTTAAACTTTGCGAACCCAGATATGGTTGGACACAGTGGTATGTTAGAGCCTACTGTAAAAGCAATTGAAGCAGTAGATGAATGTCTTGGTGAAGTCGTAGACAAAATCTTAGAAATGGGTGGCCATGCAATTATTACAGCTGACCATGGTAACTCAGACCAAGTATTAACAGACGATGATCAACCAATGACAACACACACAACTAACCCAGTTCCAGTTATCGTTACTAAAGAAGGCGTGACATTACGTGAAACTGGTAAATTAGGAGATTTAGCTCCAACGTTACTTGATTTACTTGATGTTAAACAACCTGAAGAAATGACTGGTGAGTCATTAATTAAACATTAATTGTTCACAATCAATATCGTTTAATTAATTCATTTTTTAAGCAAGACAAGTTATAATATATATGAAAGCAATTATGAAAAGGAGATTATCAACATGCCAATTATTACAGATGTTTATGCTCGCGAAGTCCTAGATTCTCGCGGTAATCCAACAGTTGAAGTAGAAGTATTAACTGAAAGCGGTGCATTCGGTCGTGCATTAGTACCATCAGGTGCATCTACAGGTGAATACGAAGCCGTAGAATTACGTGACGGTGACAAAAAACGTTACGGTGGTAAAGGTGTTACTAAAGCAGTTGAAAACGTAAACGAAATTATTGCTCCTGAAATCGTTGAAGGAGAATTCTCAGCATTAGATCAAGTTTCAATTGATAAAATGATGATTCAATTAGACGGAACAGAAAACAAAGGTAAATTAGGTGCTAACGCTATCCTTGGTGTTTCTATTGCTGTTGCACGTGCTGCAGCTGACTTCTTAGGTCAACCACTTTATAAATATTTAGGTGGATTCAATGGTAAACAATTACCAGTTCCAATGATGAACATCGTTAACGGTGGTTCTCACTCAGATGCGCCAATCGCATTCCAAGAATTCATGATTTTACCTGTTGGAGCTGACACATTCAAAGAAGCATTACGCTGGGGTGCTGAAATCTTCCACAACTTAGCTAAACTTCTTAAAGGTCGTGACTTAGAAACTGCAGTAGGTGATGAAGGTGGTTTCGCACCTAAATTCCACGGTACTGAAGATGCTGTAGACACAATCTTAGAAGCAATCAAAACTTCTGGTCTTGAACCAGGTAAAGATGTATTCTTAGGATTTGACTGTGCTGCTTCTGAATTCTACGAAGACGGCGTATACGACTACACTAAATTCGAAGGTGAAGGCGGCGCTAAACGTACTTCAGCTGAACAAGTTGACTACTTAGAAGAATTAGTTAACAAATACCCAATCATCACTATCGAAGATGGTATGGACGAAAACGACTGGGATGGTTGGAAACAACTTACAGATCGTTTAGGTAAAAAAGTTCAATTAGTAGGTGACGACTTATTCGTTACTAACACTAAAAAATTATCTGAAGGTATCGAAAAAGGTATTGGTAACTCAATCTTAATCAAAGTTAACCAAATCGGTACTTTAACTGAAACATTTGACGCTATCCAAATGGCTCAAAAAGCTAACTACACAGCAGTTATTTCTCACCGTTCAGGTGAAACTGAAGATACTACAATTGCTGACATCGCAGTTGCTACAAACGCTGGTCAAATCAAAACAGGTTCATTATCAAGAACTGACCGTATCGCTAAATACAACCAATTATTACGTATTGAAGACGAATTATACGAAACAGCTGCATTTGACGGCATCCATTCTTTCTACAACTTAGACAAATAAGATAGACTTTACTGATATTGAGTTCACGCAAAATTTAATTCAGTAACTTTACTACAGAAGCTGTTAAGGTCTCATCAACCTTTGCAGTTTCTTTTTTGCTTTCTAATGCAGACACTCCCGCTCATGTTCAAGAACTGATATAATGAAAAACAATGGAAGTATTCTAAAGGCATGAAGGAGTTTGAAAAAATCATGGATACTGAAAACAATAAAGTAATGCGTGCAAAAAAATCGGGTAGATTTATAGCATATGCATCACTCTTTTTAGCAATGATGTACGGCACATACATTTTTGTAGTGTTGGATAAAAGTGTTATTACAGACTTATTGACTTCTCATCAGATTGATGCAACGAAAAACGCAGTCGGAAATTTCTTAAATAGTTATCGCTTAACAGGAATTATGTATTTATTGGCTTATTTATGTGGATTGATCGCAATTTGGAATCAACACCCTTATTTATGGTGGTTCTTATTTGCGGTTTATATTTCACAAACATTTTTTACAGCAGTAAACGCAGGCCCAATCTTACAAAGTATCGTCCATGTGAAATCATTCTATATGACATTACCATTATGGATTACACTAGCAGGATCGTTGATTTTGGCGCTGTATATGTTGATTATTTCTATCAAACGAAAAAGTACTTTCAATCGATAGAATCCTCAGTGTGTTATGAATTGAATTTGATAAATAGACACCTAACGTGTTATAATTGCTAGGTATATTATGAATGGAGGAGTAAAGCATGCACATTTTGTTGACAGTTTTATTAGTTATAGACTGTATCGCATTAATCACAGTTGTGTTACTCCAAGAAAGCAAAAGCAATGGACTTTCAGGAGCCATCAGCGGGGGCGCTGAACAGCTCTTTGGTGGAAAACAGAAACAACGCGGCGTGGATTTATTCTTAAACCGTGTCACAATTGTCTTATCTATTGTGTTTTTCGTTTTAATGCTCGCAATTACTTATCTCAATATGTAAATGTAAGGTCCGACAATGTTAAAGTCGGGCTTTTTTCATTATAATGGTAATTGTGTATTGTATATTTAGAAAGAGATGAAGGGATTGAACGACATGCAGATTAAATTGCCTAAACCGTTCTTCTTTGAAGAAGGTAATAGAGCAGTGTTATTATTACATGGATTTACAGGGAATTCATCAGACGTGCGCCAATTAGGCCGTTTCTTACAAAAGAAAGGTTATACTTCTTATGCGCCGCAATATGAGGGACATGCAGCACCGCCGGAAGAGATTTTACAATCTAGTCCGCATGTTTGGTTTAAAGATGCGTTAGATGGCTATGATTTCTTAAAATCTAAAGGCTATGATGAAATTGCGGTAGCCGGCTTATCCTTAGGTGGAGATTTTGCTTTGAAATTAAGCTTAAATAGAGATGTAGAGGGTATTGTAACCATGTGTGCGCCTATGTTTATTAAGACAGAAGGCTCAATGTACGAAGGTGTCTTAGAGTATGCACGCAACTTTAAGAAATACCAAGGAAAAGATCAAGAGACGATTGATCGAGAAATGGAAGCTTTCCAACCTACAGGTACATTAAAAGAATTACAACAAACAATTCAAAATGTCAGAGATCATGTAGATGAAGTCATGGATCCATTATTAGTCATTCAAGCTGAAAAAGATGCCATGATTAATCCTGATTCAGCAAATGTGATTTATGAAGAAGCGTCTTCTGACGAAAAAGATATTAAATGGTATGCCGATTCAGGGCATGTAATTACCATTGATAAAGAAAAAGAACAAGTCTTTGAAGATATATATGAGTTTTTAGAAGGACTTGATTGGTCTGAATAAGACGAATAAAAAATTATAAATAAGAAAGAAAGGAGGGGGCATCATGGATTTAAAACAATCTGTCACAGAAATTATAAAACAACCTGACTATGAACCCATGTCAGTTTCAGATTTCCAAGACCGTTTAGGTTTAGATAATGCCGACTCATTTAGAGATTTAATAAAGGTGTTAGTTGAACTGGAACAATCAGGTTTAGTTGAACGAACAAAAACAGACCGCTACAAAAGAAAGGGTAATCAAAAAAATATGAAAGATAACTTAGTAAAAGGAACGTTAAGCCAAAACAAAAAAGGGTTTGCTTTCCTTAGACCTGAAGACGAAGATATGGAAGATATCTTTATTCCACCGACAAAAATCAACCGTGCGATGGATGGCGATACTGTTATTGTAGAAGTACAGCCCTCACGCGGAGATTTCAAAGGTAAAGTCGAAGGTGAAGTCAAATCTATTGAAAAACACTCAATCACACAAGTGGTAGGAACTTATACAGAAGGCCGTCACTTTGGATTTGTGATTCCTGATGACAAACGTATTATGCAGGATATCTTTATCCCTAAAGGTCAAAGTTTAGGTGCTGTTGAAGGCCATAAAGTGTTAGTTCAAATTTCTAAATATGCTGAAGGAAATGATAATCCTGAAGGTCATGTGTCTGCGATTTTAGGACATAAAAATGATCCAGGTGTAGATATTCTATCTATCATTTATCAACACGGTATTGAAATTGAATTCCCTGATGAAGTCTTAAAAGAAGCGGAAGCTGTACCAGAATATATAGAACCGTCAGAATTAGAAGGACGTAAAGATTTACGTGATGAATTGACGATTACAATTGATGGTGCAGATGCGAAGGACTTAGATGATGCGATTGCGCTTAAGAAATTGAAGAATGGTAATACGCAATTGACAGTCAGCATTGCGGATGTCAGCCACTATGTAAAAGAAAATTCAGCATTAGATAAAGAAGCGTATGATCGTGGAACAAGTGTTTACTTAGTAGACCGCGTTATTCCAATGATTCCACACCGTTTGAGTAATGGTATTTGTTCATTGAATCCTAATGTTGACCGTTTAACATTAAGTTGTCGTATGGAAATTAATTCAGATGGTAAAGTTGTTAAACATGAAATCTTTGATAGTGTCATTCAATCTGATCATCGTATGACATATGATGAAGTCAACCAAATCATCACTGATCATGATGAAAATGTGCGTGCACAATACCCAGATGTGACACCGATGTTAGACTTAGCAAAAGAATTAAGTGAAACATTAATTCAAATGCGTAAACGTCGTGGTGAAATCGACTTCGATATTGATGAAGCGCAAGTGATTGTTAATGAAGAAGGAATTCCAGTAGATGTGAAGATGCGTGAACGTGGTGAAGGTGAACGTTTAATTGAATCATTCATGTTAGCAGCGAACGAAACAGTCGCTGAACATTTCAATAAAATGGAAGTACCCTTTATCTATCGTGTCCACGAACAACCTAAATCAGATCGCTTAACGCAATTCTTCGAGTTTATTACGAACTTCGGTATTCTAGTAAGAGGCACAGGAGAAGATGTATCTCCAAGTACGCTTCAAGAAATTCATGAGAAAGTAAAAGGTCTGCCAGAACAAACGGTTGTATCTACAATGATGTTACGCTCAATGCAACAGGCACGTTATGAAGATGTGAACTTAGGTCACTTCGGCTTATCTGCAGATTATTATACGCACTTTACATCGCCAATTCGTCGTTATCCTGACTTAGTAGTACATCGTTTAATCCGCAAGTACTTGATTGAAGATTCAATGAGCGGCAAAGAACTTCGCAAATGGGAAGACAAATTGCCGGAAATTGCGGAACATACGTCTAATCGTGAACGTCGTGCTATCGAAGCAGAACGTGATACAGATGAACTTAAGAAAGCAGAGTTCATGCTTCAACATATTGGTGAAGAATTTGAAGGTATTGTCAGCTCAGTCGCGAACTTTGGTATGTTCGTAGAATTACCGAATACTGTTGAAGGTATGGTTCATGTATCAAGTATGACAGACGATTATTATCAATTCGCTGAAGGTCAAATGGCAATGATTGGTGAACGTACAGGTAATGTTTTCCGTATCGGTGATACAGTGAAGATTAAAGTCGTCAACGTAGATGTTGATCAACGTATGATTGATTTCCAAATCGTAGGTATGCCTGAACCAAGACGTAGAAAATCAAATGAACGTCCTGCACGTGGCACAACGATTCAAACGAAAACACGTGGTAAAAGCTTAGGCGGCGACAAGAAAAAAGGTAAGAAGAAACAGCGTAAAGGTAAAAACCAACGTAATCGTGATAAACAAAAGGACACGAACCACAAACCGTTTTACAAAAGTAAAAAGGTAAAACAAAAAGCGCGTAAAAAGAAAAAATAAGAGATATTGAGTGGGATGGCCGCTCCTCTCTTTTTATAAAATTTTCAACAAGAGGTGAACACGATGTCGAAGAAGAAGAAAAAGTCTCCTGGTACTTTAGCGGAGAATCGTAAAGCCAGACATGACTATAATGTAGAAGATACGATTGAAGCGGGCATTGTGTTAAAAGGTACAGAGATTAAATCGATTCGTCGTGGCAGCGCAAACTTAAAAGATAGTTTCGCTCAAGTAAAAAATGGTGAAATTTACGTTCATAATATGCATATTGCGCCATACGAAGAAGCCAATCGATTTAATCACGATCCAGTGCGACCAAGAAAATTACTCTTACACAAAAGAGAAATTGAAAAATTAGGCACACGTACAAGAGAAATCGGTTATTCGATTATCCCATTAAAACTGTATCTGAAACATGGTGTATGTAAAATGTTGATTGGCGTCGCAAGAGGTAAGAAGAAATATGACAAACGTCAAGATCTTAAAGATAAAGCAATTAAACGCGACATGCAGCGTGCGATGAAAGATCGTTATTAAGGGAAAGCAGGTTAAACCTGCTTCCCGCATTCTTAGTTTATTTGAAAATCATTTATAAACAATTATATTGATTACTAAATGTATATTTGATATGATAAAGAGTGCTATTGGATTCTAGTGAATAGAATCTATTTAATATTATTTCGGGGGCGTTTTGGATTCGACAGGGGTCCCCAGAGCTTATTAAGCGTGTCGGAGGGTTGTCTCCGTCATCAACACACACAGTTTATAATAACTGGCAAAACAAACAATAATTTAGCAGTAGCTGCCTAATCGCACTCTGCATCACCTAACAGCATCGCCTATGTGCTGTTAACGTGATTCAACTTTAGTAGGATACGCTAGGCACTGCTGTTCGAAGTCTGTCTAGAAGAGATTAATCGAACTAGCATGATGTTGGTTGTCTATTTCCTACCATCATGTGAAATTTGAATAATAGACTACACACGTAGAAAGATTTGTATCAGGATCCTTGGACGCGGGTTCAAATCCCGCCGCCTCCATACATAGAGCCTTTAACCATTGCGGTTAGAGGCTTTTATTTTTTGTTGCTACAGAAAAAAGAACGGTGAGAAATTCACCGTTCCTAAATTGTTTTAGAACATAGACATTTATTTTAATTCGATTTTTGCTGTTTCTGTTCCCCAAAAACCAGACTGTACTTGCAATACTAAATTATCTTTTTCAGCAATACTAGGTGCTACATCAAATACAAGTTTTGCATTTTTTGTACTTTCGGGATTGATTTTGTCACCAATAAAACCTAAATCATCAGGCGATACAGCTTGGTTTGCAGTGATTGTTGCAGAACCATCAGCTTCAAATGTTTTTTTATCGCTTAAAAGTTTAAAGAACGAATCGGTAATGTCTACAGCTTTATCTCCGTTATTTTTAACTGTAATATCTAATACTATGAATTTGCCTTTTGCATTATTTGTCATTACATCTCCAACTTGATCTACAATGGCTTTATTAGTTACATTAAACTCCATTTTTCCGACTTTAACAACTTCGTTCATTTTATTCGATGATTTTGTTTCTGGTTTTTTATCATCTTTTTTTGCCTCTTGTTTATCTGATTTTTGTTCTGTTTTAGTCTTGCTTGTGTTATTGCCAGTCGGTGTCTTATTAGTCATCATATTAACCACACTTATTGCAACTAACACAGTAATCAAGATTTTTACCCATAACTTCCAGTTTTTCTTAAACTTCCACATTAGGAATAATCCTACTGGGAATACAAATAATAGCATTAAAATTGTGAACCAAGTTGACTGATACCACTTTTCTTTTTCTTTCATGTTGATTCCTCCTGATGTTGTTTGTTTTTATAATTAAGCGTAAGAAAACTCAGTTATCAATCTTAGATTTTATGAATCAAGTAAAGTTAAATACAATTTCCGCTTATTTATCAATGTAAATAAGTAGTTAGTATCTAAAAAATTGCTGTCTTCATATAGAATCGAAGAGATAATAGATAACTAAATAGTGCAATACAGTTACCTTAATTATTTTATAACGTTTAAATTATATCACTTTAATCTTTGTTTTTAACAAAACGGGCTAAATAATTTTAAAAAAAATTGAGGTGACTGTCAAAAAAGTGTCATGAAAATATCACTAAAATATTTTAATATTAATCTTTGTGAACTGAATTAAATGACTTGTTCATGTATAAGTCCTTAAGATTTATGATGGTGCAGAAATATTATAGAATGTATGAATATGAATGAGAAAGGTGATATGAGTATGTATATAAATCCAAAAGACTTAGAAACAGGAAATATGTATAAAATGTTGATAGGTACAGTGACACCTAGACCAATTGCTTTTGTCACTTCACAAGATGAAGAAGGTAATGTAAATGCAGCACCCTTTGCATTCTTTAACGTAGTGTGTCCTGAACCACCGATGCTGATGATATCTGTAGGTAAAGATAATGGGGAACTTAAAGATACAAGTGCAAACATTCTAAGTACTAAAGAATTTGTGGTGCATATTGTAGATGAAGATATCGTTAAAGATGTGGTGAAAACAGGCGATAATTATGGGGCTGATGTGAACGAACTAAACATGACTGATCTTACAACAACTGATTCTAAAGTTGTGAATGTACCTAGTGTGAAAGAAGCCAAAGTTCGATATGAATGTGAATTAGTTCATCATTTAGAATTAGGAGATGAACAAAAAGGAACAGACATGCTTGTAGGACAAATAAAGTCAATTTACATTGATGATGAAATTTATGATGTAGATAAAGCTTATGTGGATGTTGAAAAATTAAATCCAATTACACGTGTAGTAGGTAATCATTATGTAAGAATTGGTGAGCCTGTAGAAGATTTATTAGATAAATAAAAGCCACTATTTGTATAAAAAGGTCTAACATTGATGGATGAATTTTATCAATGTTAGACCTTTCTTTTTTAACTTAAGCGTCTAGCAATGTGATCAAAGAGTCTTGCTGGTAAAATGGCATGTAAGAAAACAAGAGGTTTTGCGCCCATACCGATTAAATAACGTGCTTTAGGTTTCTTTTTTGAAGCGGCCTTTAAAATAGTATCGGCAATAATTTTAGGGTTTGAAAGTAAATTAGAATTATATTGTTTGTGCATACCTTCTGCTGCTTTAAGTGCTGCTTTTTCATATGCGCCACCTTTAGCTGATGCTGCTAATTGATCTGCTGCGATATGACCCCAATCAGTTTTGATGCCACCAGGTTCAATAATAGAAACTTCAATGCCAAATGGCTCAACTTCCATTCTTAAAGCATCACTGAAAGCTTCTAAAGCGTATTTAG
The DNA here is from genome assembly GCF_001809385.1 of Staphylococcus sp. HMSC055C03. Taxonomy (NCBI): domain Bacteria; kingdom Bacillati; phylum Bacillota; class Bacilli; order Caryophanales; family Staphylococcaceae; genus Staphylococcus; species Staphylococcus sp. HMSC055C03. The sequence goes on along the minus strand of NZ_KV797496.1, from coordinate 35,963 downwards.
TGGCATGATACCATGCGCCAAAGTATGAAGTGAAACGGCCACCCATCGAGGATATATTAATGATTTTCCCAGAATGTTGTTTACGCATATAGGGCAACACTAATTGAGTGAGTCGTGCTAAACCAAAAAGATTTACTTCAAATTGTTTTCTTGCTTCTGAAATTTCTACATCTTCTATAGCTCCGTACGAACCATAACCTGCATTATTAATGAGAATATCGATACGATTTTGTTCTGAAATCACTTGTTCAACAGTTTTTTGTATGGATGATTCATCTGTAATATCCATTTTTATTGCATGTATATTTTTTAAAGCGTTCAGTTTTTCTATTCTTCTACCAACTCCATAAACAGTGTATCCTTTATCAGCTAAAAGTTGTGCTGTTTGAAAACCAATTCCACTTGTTGCACCTGTAATTAATACGACTTGTTTGGTCATATCATCACTCCTTTTCTATTTAGTGAATTAATCATACCTGATTAATGAGAATTATGGAATTAAATTGCATTCTAATCAATTTTACTTGATTTATTATAGTTTTATAGGTTTCGTTTTCCATCATCTTAATGACAAATATTTGTGATTTTAATGATTATATTGTCTGAATAATTGTGGTATCTAAATTATTTTGAAGAAATGAGGCAAAAGGGTATACAAACCTAAATAATGGGTGTAGTATAGTACTTAAGTAATTGTTCGTGAAATTGATTTGCAGTTTTAATTCGTATGAATTTACTCCCATTGATTTTTATAAACAAGTTACAAATATTCGTGCAAAAGCACATACGGAGGATTTTTATATGAATAGTGGTACAGTTAAATGGTTTAACGCAGAAAAAGGTTTTGGATTTATCGAAAGAGAAGATGGTAACGACGTATTCGTACATTTCTCAGCTATCCAAGGCGAAGGTTACAAATCATTAGAAGAAGGCCAAAAAGTTGACTTCGACATCGTTGAAGGCGACCGTGGCGAACAAGCTGCAAACGTTGTAAAAATGTCATAATTTTTACCTAAACTGATTAAAATAGCACAACAATCTGAAAAGGTTGTTGTGCTGTTTTTTATTTACCTTCTTATTTATTGTTTGTAGTGATCGAATTTACCAGCTTCGATGTCTGCTTCTCTTCGTTCTATTTCATCATAAACTGCTTGTTGTTCAGCTTCATCACCATCATAGTATCCTTGTTCAATTGCATGTTTGGTTTGAATTTCAGCTGAAGATAATCCACCGTTATATTTTTTTCGTAAAGCATCGATATATTCTTCTTCTGTTTGCGCTGCATTGATTTCCGCATTTACATCTTCTGTTGGCTCCTCAGCTTGTGACTGTGCATTTTGATTGTAGACAGATTGTTCAGCACCACTTTCTACACGAAGTGAGCTTTCATATGCGGCACTTGCAGGACCTTCTGTCACGTTGCCTTGTGGAATTACGCCATTCGCAACGGCACTATTATAAGCTTTGATCTTATCAATTTCTGCATAATTACCATAAATTACATTTTCTAAAGTTGCTCTGTCGGTGATATTGCTTAAATCAACTTGCTGGCTTTGTTGATTTTGTTGATTCTGTTTTTCTGCAGTTGATTCATCTTTATTTTGCTGTTCAGTGTTTGCTTGTTGTTCGTTTTGCGTATTATTTTCTTTTTGTTGATTTTTGTCTGTTTGTTTTTCCTTTTCATTTTCTTCATTTTTAGATTGTGATTTGTCTTTCTTTTCAGTAGCTGCTTTGTCTTCGGTATCTTCTTTTGGTTTTTCATCATTTTGCCCGCATGCTGAAACGATTAATATACTCATGGCTAAGAGTGCGAATAACTTTTTCATTGAATCAACAACCTTTCTCTCTTTATGTGTATTACTTAACTATAGCCATCTTTCAGATGGTATGAAACCCTTTTCAAAATAAAAAAGACCTGTAAAAACAGGTCTAGTGAAGATTAGGTTATAAATAAATATTACCTTTTGCATATTGATAAAATCGTTTTTTACTTGGGATGAAGAGTGCTAATACTGTGACAACACCTAATTTACCGCAAATCATCACAATAATAATGATGATTTTAGTTAATGTACCATATTCAGAAGTGAAGTTCATACTTAAGCCGACTGTACCAAAAGCAGATACGACTTCGAAGATGACTTTCATGAAAGGTGTTGTTTCATTTAATAGACTAACAATAAATGTGACAGTTAATACAAAGATAAAGCTGACTGTTGTGACCGCAATGGCTTTCGCAATTGTTTTAGGTTTGATTGTTCTGCTGAAGATAGTGGTATGGTCTTCATTGCGTAAAGTACTATAAACAAACATAATCATAACAATGAAAGTTGTGACTTTAATCCCACCAGCAGCACTAAACGGTGCACCACCGATAAACATAAGTACCATCATCATTAATGCGGTAGGGGTATGAATTAATTCTAAGTCAACAGATTGGAAACCTGCTGTTCTTGTTGTGACGGATTGAAAGAATGAAGTCCCAAGCTTACCCCACATACTGAAAGGTTTTAAAGTATTGTTGAACTCTAATAAAAAGTAAAGCGCCATGCCGCCAAAAATTAAGACTAATGTTGTTGAAAGCACAACTTTGGTATGTAGCTTTAGTTTATTTAATCTTCTAGTTTTTACTAAATCTGACATGACTACTGGTCCCAGCCCGCCCATAATAATTAAAATGGGAATGACAAGCGTAACAACTGGATCATCATTAAATCCAATCATATTCTTAGAAAATAATGCAAATCCTGCATTATTAAAGGCTGAAACAGAAGTAAAGATGCTGATAAATAATCCTTTGCCGAAGCCATATCTAGGTACGAAAGATAAGGCAAGTAATAACATGCCTATAAATTCTGTAGACAAGCTATAGAGTGTTAGTTGTCGAATTAAACGAACCATTCCGCCTGGCTCATCAACATTCCAAGTGACCATGATTAATTTGCGTTCATGCATAGAAATTCTGCGATTCGCTATGATTAAAGTGAGTGTCGTAATGGTCACAATCCCTAAACCACCGATTTGAATTAAAAACATAATAATAAGGTCACCAAGCCAGTTGAATTGCGAAGTAATATCCACAGTTGATAGGCCAGTGACTGTAAATGCGCTTGATGCGACAAAGAATGCATCGATAAAAGATGTATATTGTTTACCAGTCCATGGCAAATATAATAACAGTGCACCTAGTAATGTCGTGCTCAGAAATAGTAATAAATAAACAGTTAAGGGTTTCTTTAGGAAAGCCACATAAACACCTTCTTTAATAGGGTAGATTTTGGTGTATATTTTAAATACAACTGTTATTATACATCCATTTTCTGTAATTGCATCTGTCAATTACCAAAAAATAAAAATTAATTTTTTGTAAAGATTTTAAAGGTTGATTGCAATCTTCAACTTTAGCCAGATAGGGTATCAATATTGTATAATTAAAATGAATAATTTTAAGCAAAAGGAGAAAGATATGAAGAAAATACTTACACCGCTTATTATTATCGGCATTGTTATTGTCATCATTGGAGTTACAATGATTGGCCCATATAATAAACTTGTCGGTATGGACGAAGATACGAATACAGCACTTTCAAACATCGATAACCAATTACAACGTCGTGTAGACTTAATTCCTAACCTTGTGAACACTGTTAAAGGTTACGCTAAGCATGAAGAAGATGTATTTAAACAAGTTTCTGATGCACGTAGTAAACTTGCAGGTGCATCAACACCAAAAGAGAAAGCGGAAGCTAATGGCGAAGTCAATTCTGCATTAAGCAGATTATTAGCTATCAGTGAAAATTATCCTGATTTAAAAGCAGATAAACAATTTACAGGATTACGTGACGAGCTTGCAGGTACAGAAAATAGAATTGCAGTAGCACGAAATGATTATAATACATCTGTTAACAAATATAACCAAGCGATTCGCCATTTCCCAACAACCATTGTAGCTAAGCTATTCGGATTTGATAAGAAAGAATACTTTAAAGCCGAAAGTGGTGCAGATAAAGCACCTAAAGTTGATTTCGGCACTGACTCATCTCAATGATCAGAAAAAGTGCCAGCGTCTTAGCTGTCATATGGGTTGGGATGTTACTCGTCGCACAAAGTATGTTTGCGGCATCAGATAAATTTCCGGAATTAGAACAACCTGTTTTTGTACAAGACCACGCAGATTTGATTACGAGCCAAGATAAAGATGAGATGGCTAAAAAAGGCCAAAAACTTCAAGACGGTACAGATTCAGACATTTTGGTGATGACCATGAAATCAATCGGACAAACACCAAAAGAAGATTATGCTTATCAAGCAGGCCGACATTATAAAGTCGGTGATCAAAAGCATAGTCGAGGCGTTGTAATTTTAGTCAATTTAGATAACGGCAATGAATATCAAAATCGTGGTATTCAAGTTGCGGTTGGCCGAGGGTTAGAAGGTGTCTTAAATGATGCTAAAGTCGGCGCATTGATTGATGATAACTTCATGCCTTATGCTGAAAAAGCAGGACAGACTGATAATAAAGAAAAACAAAAAGCATATTACAGTCAAGGCATCACACAACTTTATAATGCAATTTGGAAAGAAATAGCCAAAGCTTATGGCTATGATGGTGAAAAATTTACTGAAGATACACCTAAAGCGCAAAACCAATCAGAAGGTGATGGGCCATTCAGCTTATTTGGTATTATTTTTATTATTATCATTATCATCATTATTATCTCCATTAAAAATGGTGGCGGCGGACCTCCAAGAGGAGGCGGTCGCAGAAGAGATAATACAGGTACTTGGTGGGTCGGCACTGGAGGTTTTGGTGGCGGTTCATCAAGTGGCGGTGGTTTCAGCGGCGGCAGCTTCGGCGGAGGCGGCGGCTTCGGCGGCGGAGGTGCTGGACGCGGATTCTAACAACCGAATTGTATTTATCAGAAGCAGAGCATTTCGTGCTCTGCTTTTTTATGAGGTTTAATTTTTTATGAGGTTTAATTGTTTAAAATGTAATGTTCATTCTGAACTCATAACTATTTAAAGATTCGCACGAAATTATGAATTTTATGTAAAAAATGTGTATAAAATATATCAATTTAAATAAGAATATCTTGTATTTCTTGTGTGTTTAGGCTAACTTTATAATTAAGATGTATAAATGATTGCATATAGAGAACAAAGCCATCTTAAAGTTTTCGAACATTGCGTTACAAAAGAGAAAAGGTTTGGATATAAATACAGTTGTTTGTTAAATAAGATTTTTTTATTAACTGTATTTTATTCCGATGCTTATGTTATACTGTTGAAAAAGCCTATTTAACTGATAAGAATGATTTCCTCTTTGGTGGAAATTTATCGTTGTTAATGTTTTTTCATTCAGAAATATCTTTAAGTGGGGTTGTTACATGAGTTTTTATAAGTTTATTATTACTTTTATGGAAGATGATACGCCATTCGGACAATTAGCCGATTGCATTGTAAGAGATCATAATTTTCCTAAAGAAGAAACAGATATAGATAATATATATGATTATGTACATGAGAATTATTTTGAACATCATCTTTTAGAATCAGCTAACAGAGCCATCAGTGTATATAAAAGTAACTAAAAGAAAAGCAAGTGCATCTCAAAATTGTGCACTTGCTTTTCTTATAGATAAAAATAAATCGTAATTTTTACGATTTATGGTTTACAAATGACGAAACGTCATGTAATATAAAACGTAACCGTTACGATTTACGGTCACTTAATTACAACTTACTTTACTTAATCAATTCGGTACACGGGAATGTACCGAATTTTTTTGCGTTCATTAGTGTTTTTCACAACGTATTAATTAACGTCTGCAGCCTTTTTAATAGGATAAATCAACCAATGCTCATCAATATATTCATCGCCATATTTACGAGAATTCGTTTCAAAACCTATTTTTGAGAAACCGTACTCACTATAGAAAGTCAGTGCACTGATATTATTTGAAGCAACAGGGGCCATAATTTTCTCAATTTGAAGTTCAGTACAAAAGTTTGCGACAGTATTTAATAACTTCTCATCCAAATGGTCAATATCCTTCACATACATATTTTCAATTATAGCTTTATGCTGTGTTCCAACTATAATTGGATGGAATAATGTCAAAGCTCCCACTAATTCATTATTAAAAAATACACCGAACAGATATTGTGCATTGTTATTGGCATCTATCAACTTTTTGAAATATTCCCTGCACACTTTATCCTCATCATAAATCGCCCAAGTATAAATATTTTTTGGATCACTTGTAGCTTCTTTAAATAGCTGATAGACCTCTTCTAAATCATCAGGATTTAGTAATCTAATTTCTTTCATGGATTTAACACCTCTCTTATGACTTTCTTAACTTTTGCTTAAATTTAATAATGTGGTCATTATTGATAAGTTTAATTTAATATTATTATATACTTTTAATCAAAGCAACACTTAATAGGTGTCCCTAAGAAAAAAGTAAAGTTTGAAAAGCGATTGTTCACAATATTGGACGATTTTAACTAAAATATATGGTATATCAAAAAGCTAATCTTATTTTAAAAGTAGTTTTTAATCACACCATGAATATTTCGCCAATAAAATATCTGCAAACTTTTAATATGAAACTGTCTAATGATTGGTAGTTTAAAAGTATAAAATAACGCGCATTACACTCTAATACGCTGACTAATGTTAAACTATTATTAAAGAAACAAACTGGCCATATTATATAAGCAAGGGGTAGATAGGATGACGCAAGTAGAAATTGCTGTAACGATAGCACCAGAAGCTGACATAACACAGAAGTTGCAAACGGAGTTGATTGATGCGCAAGCAGCCATCGATATAATTGAACTAAGAATTGACCAACGTCAAACGATTGAAATTGCTGAGATTGAAACACTTATTGCCGCGTTACGAAAAAGTCTTCCTAAAGTTAAGCTGTTAATCACATATCGCACAGCTTCACAAGGTGGAAATGGCAATAAAGCGCAAGAATCTTATTATGCGCTATTACAAGAATTAATGCAAGTTCAAGGTTATGACATGATTGATATTGAATGGGAAGAAGCGTATAAGGAAAAAATCACTGAATTAGTGGCTGAAGCGCAAGCAGCAGGTTTAGAAGTGGTACTGTCTCAACATGATTTTGAAGAAACACCAGCAATTGAACAATTGAAATTCACTTATTTTAAAATGAGTAAAACAGAAGCTGATTATCTAAAACTAGCAGTAATGCCAAAAGATCCTGAAGATGTGACCTATCTGTTAGATGCACTCTATGTATCTTCTCAAAGTGTCAAAATGAAAGTAGTAGGTATATCTATGTCTCATCTTGGTTTAGTATCAAGAACGGCTCAAGGTGTATTTGGTGGAAGTATTTCTTATGGTTGCTTGGGAGAGCCGCAAGCGCCAGGACAAATACATGTTACTAAATTAAAAGAAATTTTGACATTATACGAATCAAACAAATAATTTGATATAATATGTATTTCAATCTATACTGTAATTGATAATGGTTATCATTAATATAAAGGAGAGTTAGATTGTGGAATTAAGAGATGCAATTTCATCAAGAAGAAGTGTGAAGATATTCGACCATGATATGCATATAGATGATACAGCGCTATATGAAGCACTAAAACTCTCTACAGATGCACCAAATCATGGGATGAGAGAACCATGGAGAATCATTCATGTCTCAAAGGACAGACTAGGGGATTTAAGTCGAACTGTTTCTCGTTATGCATTTAGAAATGAACCAGAGAAACAACAAAGTCACTATGATGCAGTGACAAAATTGGGTGGATTGCTCGTATTAATTGTAAAACGAGATCCTAGACAAAAAGAAAATCTTGAAAATCATCTGGCATTCGGTGCTTATGCACAAAACTTGATGTTGCTGTTGCATGAAGCGGGTATCGGTACGTGCTGGAAGACACCGCCATATATTTTTATGCCTAAAGTGAGAAAAGTAATAGGTGTCGAAGATGATGAAGATTTAGTTGGATTTTTATATCTTACTGATATGGACACGAAGATTCCTCCAAAGAAACCACGTCACACTGAGAACTTTATTTCAGAGTATTAATTATATGAGTAAAGCCAAGCTGAAATCAGCTTGGCTTTATTTAGTCTATATTACGTTATTTAAATGACTTATTTAAATGTTTCGCTTAAGAAGTCTTCAACTTGCTCTGGTGATTTAGCATTTGCTGAGTGCAAGTGTGCTGTTTTTTCACCGTTTTTGAAAACAAGTAAACTTGGAATACCCATTACTTCGTAATCTTGAGCAACATCTTCTAATTCGTCACGATTTACGTTGTACCATTTATAGTCGTTGTATTTTTCAACAATTGGATCAATCCACATATCCATTGCGCGACAATCAGGGCACCATCCTGCTTCGAATTTAATAATCACAGGTTCGTTACTTTCGATAATTTTATCGAAATCTTCACGTGTTTTAATTGCTTCCATTTTCATTTCGCTCCTTTTTCTAATCCTATTATATATATTATAGCGAATTTGAACGTAAATTTAAAAATATTAAACCGACAATTTAAAGCGTAATTTTTAGAAATTTGGTATATTAGACATAATAGTTAAAGGAGGTCAAAAGATGATTAGATTTTATCAGTACCAAAACTGTACGACATGCAAGAAAGCAGCAAAATTTTTAGATGAATATGGTGTAAGTTATGAACCTATCGACATCGTAGAACTAAACCCTAATAAAAGAGAACTACAAGATATTATTGATAAAACCGGCGTTGAAATTGATAAGCTATTCAATAAACGCGGAGGTAAGTATCGTGAACTAGGTCTGAAAGATAGACTTGACAGTTTGTCTGATGATGAAAAACTAGATTTATTGGCTTCTGACGGAATGCTTGTTAAAAGACCACTTGCGGTTTCAGGCAATAAAATCACACTTGGTTTCAACGAAAAAGAGTACAAAGATACTTGGGTAAACTAATTTATAGTCATTATAGGTAGTAAATATCTTATTGATATGCGCTTTATTTACACAAAAAATTAAAAAACTACAAGATGTCTATAAATAGTTGAATGAAAAGGTTTCATATGGCATCATAAAAGAGTATTCATTTATTAATTAGGAGGGGATTCGTGTGGCAGTGCCAGAGGAATTAAAATATTCAAAAGAACATGAATGGGTTAAAGTTGAGGACGATACAGTAACTATCGGTATCACTGAATACGCACAAGGAGAACTTGGTGACATCGTATTCGTTGAATTACCAGAAACTGACGATGATATCGAAGAGGGCGAATCTTTCGGAAGTGTAGAATCAGTTAAAACTGTTTCTGAATTATACGCACCAGTTTCAGGAACTGTAGTTGAAGTCAACGAAGAATTAGAAGACAGTCCAGAATTCGTAAATGAATCACCATACGAAAAAGCATGGATGGTTAAAGTAAAATTAAATGACACAAGCCAATTAGATGATTTATTATCAGCTGATCAATACAAAGAAATGATCGGTGAATAATCGGCTTTAAAAATCAAACTCCAAGATACTTTGTATTTTGGGGTTATTTTTTATTTGAAATAGGCTATAACAAACTAGAGCGCTAAAGTGCTGAACCTTTACAGCTGAATAATACATAATTTATCGTGTTTATTTAGTTGTTAAACAAGTTGCGTGTCTTTAAAACAACACCTGCGTTACAATGAAAGTATCAACTTACGCAACAATTTTATATAAGTTGGCAGAACCTAAGCATTTACGTTTGCGAGTAATGAAGCAATGATATCACGAGAGTATTGGAGTGTAGTGAATATGGCATTGTTAGAAAAAGTAATCGTTGTTGAAGGTAAAACAGATAAAAAGCGTGTGCAAGAAGTGATTGATGAGCCGGTACAAATTATTTGTACGCACGGCACAATGGGCATTGATAAACTTGACGATATGATAGAACACTTATATGAGCGTCCTGTCTATATATTAGTGGATGCAGATAAAGAAGGCCGTCGCATCCGTCAATGGTTTAAACATTATCTATCAGAAAGTGAACATATCTTTGTCGATAGAACTTATTCTGAAGTCGCACGTTGTCCGCGCCCTTATCTTGCCAAAGTGCTTAGAAACCATGGCTTTATGGTAAAAGGTGAAGCACCCGTGAAAGGATTAGTTTATAAATGAACGTTAAGCAAGAAATTACAGATATCAAACAAAACTTTGATCAAGACAAGCACTTGATTTTCGGTTATACACCGATGTGTGGAACATGTAAAGTTTCAGAGAGAATGTTAGATATAGCTAATGAAATTTTACAGCTTCCATTGGTCAAAGCAGATTTGAATTTCCATCCTGATTTCAGTGAAGCTTATCAAATTCAATCTGTTCCTGTTTTGTTAGTGATGTCGAAAGATAAGGAGATAGACCGTATTTACGCATTTCAGTCTGTTCCTTATTTGTTAGAAAATTTAAAATAGTTGTTGACTACTTCTGAGTGAAGTGGTAGGATAAATATCAATTAAATAGTTATCTCTTATCAAGAGAGGTGGAGGGATGTGCCCGACGAAACCCGGCAACCGTCTTATTTATAAGAAATGGTGCCAATTCACAAAAAGTTGAACTGCTTTTGAAGATGAGAGAAAGAAATTTCAAATTGCTTTCTCTTTAATGCTCATAGCAGCGATAAGGGAAAGCTTTTTTAATTTGTAGGTAGGTATTGCAAGGAAAGGGGAGAATGTAGTGATTCAACTGAAGCAAATCGTCAAAAGATATAAGACGAAACACCAAGAAGTACTGGCAGTTGATCATGTCGATTTAGATGTGTCGGAAGGTACCATTTACGGTGTCATCGGGTTTTCAGGTGCCGGTAAAAGTACACTTGTCAGAATTTTAAATTATTTAGAAGAACCAACATCAGGTCAAGTCATAATAGATGGAGATGAATTAGGACAACTCAGCAAAGCGCAACTAAGGAAAAAGCGTCAAAAGGTAAGTATGATATTCCAACACTTCAACTTATTATGGTCTAGAACAGTGTTAGATAATATTAAGTTTCCGTTGGAAATTGCTGGCGTGGATAAAGCGGCAGCTGAAAAAAGAGCGGAAGAATTAGTTGAGCTTGTAGGACTCAAAGGACGAGAAAAAGCATATCCGTCAGAGTTATCTGGTGGTCAAAAACAAAGGGTTGGTATCGCACGTGCCTTAGCCAACGATCCAAAAGTATTACTTTGTGATGAAGCTACAAGTGCTTTAGATCCTCAAACAACAGATGAAATTTTAGAACTCTTATTAAAAATCAGAAAAGAAGAAGATTTAACAATCGTGATTATCACACATGAAATGAATGTGATTCGCCAAATCTGCGACGAAGTTGCGGTAATGGAAAATGGTAAGGTCATCGAACGCGGTGAAGTTAAAGAAGTGTTTGAAAACCCTAAACATCAAGTGACGAAACGTTTCGTTAAAGAAGGCTTGAATGACCAATTTGATGAATCAATTCAGGAACTGATTCCAGAGTCGACAAACGGTTATATTGTACGTTTGAACTTCGTAGGTGAAGAGACGACAGAACCGATTGTGTCATATATCACTCAAAAATATAATCTGAATGTGAACATACTAGAAGCGAATATCCGCCATTCGAAAAGCGGACCAATCGGTTTTCTAATTGTACATATTGCAGACTTGAAAACTGAATTTTTTGATGATTTTAAAAACGAATTAGAGAATCGTAATGTAGGTGTGGAGGTGGTTCGTAATGGATAAATCGTTCAGTGATATATTACGTGAAATGGTCACAATGCCGAATGTTCAATGGGACCAAGTTTGGCTGGCTACATACGAAACACTCTATATGACAGCCATTTCTACAATTTTTGCGTTCGTGATCGGTTTAATTCTAGGCGTACTATTATTCCTAACAGCTAAGAGTAAATCACCGACAGCAAAAGTGTTTTATCAAATCGTGTCATTTATTGTGAACTTATTCAGAGCAATTCCCTTCATCATTTTAATCTTGCTGTTGATTCCGTTCACAAGTTTATTACTTGGCACAATCAGTGGTCCGACAGGAGCACTTCCAGCATTAGTTATTGGTGCGGCTCCATTCTATGCACGTTTAGTGGAAATCGCATTTAAAGAAATTGATAAAGGCGTTATTGAAGCAGCGCGTTCTATGGGAGCAAACACATGGACGATTATTCGTAAAGTGTTAATTCCAGAATCACGTCCTGCCTTGATTTCAGGTATTACAGTTACTGCAATCGCATTAGTAGGTTCTACTGCAGTTGCCGGTGTTATCGGTGCAGGCGGTTTAGGTAACTTAGCATATTTAACTGGTTTTACTCGAAACCAAAATGATGTCATTTTAGTTTCAACAATCTTTATTTTAGTGTTTGTGTTCATCATTCAATTTGTGGGTGACTGGGCTACAAATAAAATTGATAAACGTTAATTCTATTTTGAAAGGATCAATCCAATGAAAAAAATTATTAGTATTTTAGCGGTTTTAGTATTAACTGTAGTTTTAGCAGCATGTGGCAGTAAGGATAAATCAGCAGGAGGCGAAGATTCTAAAACAATCACAGTTGGTGCTTCACCAGCGCCTCACGCTGAACTTTTAGAACAAGCTAAACCTATCTTGAAAAAAGAAGGTTATGACTTGAAAATCAAAACAATCAACGACTATACAACACCTAACAAATTAGTAAACAGCGGTGAATTGGATGCGAACTTCTTCCAACACACACCTTATTTAAACACTGAGAAAAAAGATAAAGGGTACAAATTAGTATCTGTTGGTAACGTTCACTTAGAACCAATGGCTGTATACTCTAAAAAATATAAAAGCTTAAAAGAATTGCCAAAAGGTGCAACAGTTTATGTTTCTAACAACCCAGCTGAAGAAGGACGTTTCTTGAAATTCTTCGTTGACGAAGGTTTAATCAAATTGAAAAAAGGCGTTAAAATCCAAGATGCACACTTCAGTGATATCGTAGAAAACAAAAAAGATATCAAATTCAACAACAAACAATCAGCTGAATATTTACCAAAAATCTATCAAAACGAAGATGTTGATGCAGCAATTATCAACTCTAACTTCGCTATTGAACAAAAGTTAAGCCCTAAAAAAGACTCAATCGCTCTTGAAAAACCTGAAAACAACCCATACGCAAACTTAGTAGCGGTTAAAGAAGGTCACGAAAAAGATAAAAAAATCAAAGCTTTAATCAAAGCATTACAATCTCAAGATATTAAAGATTACATCAACAAAAAATATGATGGTGCTGTGATCCCAGCTGAATAATCGTATGAAGATAATAAAACCCTGTAAACTCAATGTTTATGGGGTTTTTGTCTGTTTGATTTAATGAAAAAGGGAGAAAGAAAGGTCACTTAAATCAGTTTTGAGTTTTTGACATAAAAAAGCTCATTTTCGAACCTATCAACATTTGTTTAGAGACAAAAGCAAAAGATACTTGATGAAAGGTATTTTAGAAGCTAGAGAGTTGTTATATCTCATGAGTAAAGCAGTAACAGGACAAGAAACAGAAATAAAAGAAGTTGTTGCAAAGCGTGGTGAGTATGTGCGTAATTCAGATACAGACTGTTTAAACGTTATCTATAATGGACATGTTGAAATGGTGGACGTACCAGTGAAGGTAAGCGACCGCAACAAAGCACGTGAAATGTTAGGGAAGTATCACAAGCTATTTACAGAACGTCATGAGGTATCGACAGGAACAACTATGTTTGTAACTGTGGGTGATGATAAGGAACAAGCTGAACAAGTAATAGAGAAGCTGCAAAGGCAAAACCCTAATGGTTTCATGTTTATAGATGATTTAAAAGATTGATATTTAACCACTGTCTTATTAAAAGACGCTGGTTATTTTTTATAATCCAATACATATTTTTAAGGTGATCGTGTATTGCTACTGACCTATTCATGAATTATACGTAGTATAGGAGGACTCCTCAAAATTGGGAGGCTAAAGCTGCTGTACTTAAATGGTAGGGGAGGATAGTTATATATTAAACTTAACGCATTGAAATGATGTATTAGAAATAAGTATTAGCTTGTACTGATGTATCCATAGGCAAAAACCATATTTGGTTTTGATTATAGAGTTTTAATATGTTTTGGTAATAGGAAGTGACTGAAAAATAAGGTGAGTTTATAATCAAATTGTGTTGTAAATGTATAGAGAAAAAGGAGGCAGAGAACAAATTTATTTCTATTCACAGAAATTTAATTTCATTACAAAAATGGAGGTTGTTTAATGGAAAACGTTATATTAAATGTTATTCAAGATACTTGGAAAGCTATTATGCTGATATTCCTTATTTATCTATTTAAAGAATTCATTAGGATAATGGCGGAAAGAAGCATTAATATAAAAAGGATTGAAAGCGAAACACAAATAAAATTTGGCGAAAAATTACTAGACCAAAAAGCACCTGTTTATATGAAACACTTTTCAGAATTAAAAAGAGCAATTGGTTTTTATAATCACATTGCAATTAACAATAAATCTTTTGAAGAATGGGATAATGAAGTATATATGTATTTGTTTGGCGATTATCTACATGATAGTGATGATTTAGATAATGCATACCGAATTAGCTTTGGGTATAGATTTTTATCGAATTTTCAATATTATTTAAATAAATTTAAGACAAGTTTTAACAATGCTTCTAATGAATTTAGTCTAAACCAACTATACATTCCAGATCGTGTGATTCATAATTTTCAAGAAGTGAAAAACATTACTGAAAATAAAATAAATGAATTAGATGAGATCATCAAAGAATTAAGCGAAAAATATAAATTAAGTGATGAAGAATTTGTAAAAAGCTATAAAGAAATACTAGGTGAAAATGAAGACGAACACTATCTTAATATTGTAGAGTGTTATTTAGATAATTTGAAGGTAGAGTTTTACAAAGAGTACAATGTTAAAACACAACAAAAGTTTATAATTCACAATAGCAAAAGCAACTAGTATAAAAAATAAAGAGGAATAAATTATGTTGTTAAAAGGATCGTGTGATTTGCAATAAAGTATATTGACGTTGAATTATTTTGAAGCACAATGAAATCTCATAGGGGAATTTTTTATTTCAAAATATATGCGATTATCATTTGATAGTATATATCTTATAAATAAAGGGAGGGTATAGTTATGAGAGAAGCATTGTTTAAAACACCAAATACCGTAACTAAAGAAGATGTTATAAAAAAGATGAACTATTTTGATGACAAAGCGAAAGAAATTATGGATATATTTGAAAGCGATACTACAACAGGCAGAGATTTAGCTAGAGAATTAAGAAAAGAATTAGAAGTGGAGTATAAAAACAATAACTTGAATAGAACCCAAAAATATTACGGTAAGAATAATTTTTTTAGAACTTATAAAGCAGCGGTTCAAGACGCTTTTGTAAGTGTAACGGGTCAATTAGATAAAGGAAGCAAGACGAGAAGTTTTTTATATGACGTGCATGACTATATGACATATCATAAACATGACTTCAAATAAAAAAAAGGTGAGTTTATGAACGGTTTTAAATTTTTAGAATAGCTATAACCCTTTATATGACAACCTTTTGAACATCTAAACATACTCACTGAAATTAATTTAATTATCCCAGCTGAATAAGAAATTATTAATCACTCTCAAGTATAGATGCTTGGGAGTGATTTTTTGCGTCTATTAATAGTATAGGAAGCAAGGATACCCTATCATAATATGTGACAAAGATATGGGTAATGATAATAGAAGGACAGAAAATGAGAATCAGTAGCTTTGAAATTCGTGCAACATTTCACATTGAAACGCTTTAACGAAACTCATTACAATTTAAGAATTCTTTTTATTTAGGTACTTAAAAGGTTTATTCTGGGGTTTAATTGCGTTATAATTTATAAATGTACCAATGTAGTGCAGTTTTGACTACAGATTAAAATTATTATAAACTAGTAATTGAAATACTATTTATGTTTACGGAGGGACTTTTAATGCCATCAACATTGGAGATTAAAGACTTACACGTGTCTATTGAGGATAAAGAAATTTTAAAAGGTGTTAACTTAACAATTAACACGGGAGAAATTCATGCAGTTATGGGACCTAACGGTACTGGTAAATCTACTTTATCAGCAGCAATCATGGGTCACCCAGCTTTCACAGTAACTAAAGGTGAAGTATTACTTGACGGTGTTAACGTTTTAGAATTAGACGTTGACGAACGTGCAAAAGCAGGTTTATTCCTAGCAATGCAATATCCATCAGAAATTACTGGTGTTACAAACGCAGACTTCATGCGTTCAGCAATTAATGCGAAACGTGAAGAAGGTAAAGAAATCAACTTAATGCAATTCATTAAGAAATTAGATAAAGAAATGGAATTCCTAGATATGGATCCAGACATGGCGCAACGTTACCTTAACGAAGGTTTCTCAGGCGGCGAGAAAAAACGTAACGAAATTTTACAATTAATGATGTTACAACCTAAATTCGCTATCCTAGACGAAATTGACTCAGGTTTAGATATCGATGCGTTAAAAGTTGTGTCTAAAGGTATCAACGAAATGCGTGGAGATGACTTCGGTTCATTAATCATTACGCACTATCAACGTTTATTAAACTACATTACACCTGATTTCGTACACGTTATGTACAACGGTAAAATCGTTAAAACTGGTGGTCCAGAATTAGCACATCGTTTAGAAAATGAAGGTTATGAATGGGTTAAAGAAGAATTCAGCGAAGCGTAAATCATTTACGTAAAGAAGAAACAACCGATTAAATGTTATAAGTATCGTTAGGAGGATATTAAGTTATGACGACTGAAACTTTGAACATTTCTGAAGCAGAACTTGTTGAGTATTCACAAGCCCAAAATGAACCTTCTTGGATGACAGAATTACGTAAAGAAGCGTTGAAACTAACTGAAACTTTAGAAATGCCAAAACCAGATAAAACTAAAATCACAAAATGGGATTTCGACTCATTTAAACAATTCGAAACAAAAGCTGAAACTTATCAAGATATCAGTGAAATTCCAGATTCAATTGAAAAAATCATTGATGTTGAAAAAACTGAAAACTTAGTGATTCAACACAATAATACACTTGCTTATACACGCGTTTCAGAAGAAGCGAAAAAAGACGGTGTAATTATTGAAGGCTTAGCAGATGCTTTAGTGAATCATGGAGATTTAGTTCAAAAATATTTGATGAAAGATGCGGTTAACGTAGATGAACACCGTTTAACAGCGTTGCATACTGCATTAATCAATGGCGGCTTATTCGTATATGTACCGAAAAATGTAGTCGTTGAACATCCAATTCAATATGTAGTTTTACATGATGATGAAAATGCAAGCTTTTTCAATCACGTTATTATTGTGACTGAACAAAGTGCAGAAGTGACTTATGTTGAAAACTACTTGTCAGATGCGAGCGGCGAAGGCAATCAAGTGAACATTGTTTCTGAAGTGATTGCTGGTGCGAACTCTAAAATCACTTATGGTGCAGTAGACTATTTAGATAAAGGTTTCACTAGCCATATTATTCGTCGTGGTATTACTGAAGCGGATGCATCAATTAACTGGGCACTTGGATTAATGAACAAAGGTAACCAAATTATTGATAACACAACTAATTTAATTGGGGACCGTTCTACAAGTGTATTAAAATCAGTAGCAGTAGGTACTGGAGATCAAAAATCAAACGTAACATCTAAAATCGTTCAATACGGTAAAGAAACAGATGGTTACATTCTTAAACACGGTGTAGTTGAAGAAGCAGCGACTATTATCTTTAATGGTATCGGTTATATCAAACACGGTGGTTCAAAATCAGTTGCGAACCAAGAATCACGTGTGTTAATGCTTTCTGAAAAAGCACGCGGAGATGCGAACCCAATTCTATTAATCGATGAAGATGACGTAGAAGCAGGTCACGCAGCTTCAGTTGGTCGTGTTGATGACGAACAACTTTACTATTTAATGAGTCGTGGTATTTCTCAACAAGAAGCTGAACGTTTAATTATTCATGGTTTCTTAGATCCAGTAGTAAGAGAACTGCCAATCGAAGATGTAAAACGTCAATTACGTGACGTTATTGAATTAAGAGTATCAAAATAAAAAGTATAAGCTAGGCAGGAGAGATTAAAAACAGGAGGAAGTCAGCTGATGATATGTGCATCACTGCATCGTATTCCTCCTTCTCTTTACGCTTTTGAATAACCTGTTCGCAGTCAATTATTATTCATTAAATCCTGTCAGCTTGTAAGTTATTTTGTACGACAAGTGATTATTAATGAAGAAAGGTCTGTGGATATAGTGGCCGAAACAACACTAAATGTTAATGAAGTTATTGAAGATTTTCCAATCTTGAAACAACAAGTCAATGGCAAACGCTTAGCTTATTTAGATACAACAGCGACAAGTCAAACACCACTTCAAGTAATCGAAGCGATTGACGATTATTATAAACGTTACAATTCTAATGTGCATCGTGGTGTACACACACTCGGCTCATTAGCAACAGATGGTTATGAAGGTGCACGCGAAACAGTAAGACGTTTCATTAATGCACGTTACTTTGAAGAAATTATTTTCACAAGAGGTACAACAGCTTCTATTAACTTAGTCGCACGTAGTTATGGTGATGCGAATGTTTCAGAAGGCGATGAAATTGTCGTAACTGAAATGGAACATCATGCTAACATCGTACCTTGGCAAGAATTAGCACGCCGTAAAGGTGCAACTTTAAAATTCATCCCGATGACAGAAACAGGTGAATTAAACATCGAAGATGTGAAAGCCACAATTAATGACAACACTAAAATTGTAGCGATTGCACATGTATCTAACGTTTTAGGTACAATCAACGATGTGAAAGAAATTGCGAAAGTTGCGCATGAACATGGTGCAATTATCAGTGTGGACGGTGCACAAGCAGCACCACACATGAAAATTGATGTGCAAGATATAGATGTAGACTTTTACAGTTTCAGCGGACACAAAATGCTTGGTCCTACAGGTATTGGTGTCTTATATGGTAAACGCAGTCTGCTTAAAGATATGGAACCTATCGAATACGGCGGTGACATGATTGACTTCGTAGGTAAATATGAAGCAACTTGGACAGACTTGCCAACAAAATTCGAAGCAGGTACACCTTTAATTGCACAAGCTATTGGCTTAGCTGAAGCAATTAAATACCTTGAAAACATTGGTTTTGATGCGATTCATCAACATGAAAAAGAGTTGACTGAATATGCATACGAACAAATGGATGCGATTGAAGACTTAGAAATCTATGGTCCGCCAAAAGATAGACGTGCTGGTGTGATTACTTTCAACTTGAAAGACATTCATCCACATGACGTTGCGACGGCATTAGACACAGAAGGTGTTGCTGTACGTGCAGGACATCACTGTGCACAACCATTAATGAAATGGTTGAATCAATCTTCAACAGCAAGAGCAAGTTTCTATATCTATAATACAAAAGAAGACATTGATCAATTAATTTACGCTTTAAACCAAACGAAGGAGTTTTTCTCATATGAATTTTAATAATTTAGATCAACTATATAGATCTGTAATTATGGACCATTATAAAAATCCGAGAAACAAAGGTAAATTAGATAACGGCTCTTTAACTGTTGATATGAATAACCCAACATGCGGAGACCGAATTCACCTTACTTTCGATATTGTTGATGGCATTATTGAGGATGCTAAATTTGATGGTGAAGGTTGTTCAATTTCAATGTCTAGTGCATCTATGATGACTGAAGCAGTTAAAGGTCATTCGTTAAAAGAAGCATTAGAAATGAGTCAAGAATTTTCTAAAATGATGCTTGGCGAAGATTATGAATTAACTGAAGATATGGGAGATATTGAAGCATTACAAGGTGTTTCTCAATTCCCTGCACGTATTAAATGTGCAACACTTGCTTGGAAAGCTTTAGAAAAAGGTACTGTGGAACGTGAAGGTCAAGCAGATACTGATTCTGAAGAAAATGCAAAGTAAACACCCATAACGGGTAAAGAATAAGTAACTGGCAAGGTGGTTTCTAACTTGTCAGTTCCATGATAGACTGGTTTATACAAGTAGCAATATTCAATAGAATATTGTGAAAGCTATAAATCATCATGAAGTTCTATCAATTGATTGAAATATTGCCACGTGTCTATGTATCGTGTTGATTATATAAAAGGAGTGATTGAAATGGCTAAAAAAGCACCTGATGTTGGGGATTACAAATATGGTTTCCACGACGATGATGTGTCCATTTTCAGATCAGAACGCGGATTAACAGAAAATATCGTAACTGAGATTTCAAAAATGAAAGAAGAACCTCAATGGATGTTAGACTTCCGTCTAAAATCTTTAGAGTTATTCTATAAAATGCCAATGCCACAATGGGGCGGCGACTTGTCAGAGTTAAACTTTGACGATATCACTTACTATGTAAAACCTTCTGAACAAGCAGAACGTTCATGGGACGAAGTACCTGAAGAAATCAAACGTACTTTCGACCGTTTAGGTATTCCTGAAGCAGAGCAAAAATATCTTGCTGGGGTTTCTGCACAATATGAATCAGAAGTTGTTTACCAAAACATGGAAGCTGAATTAGAAGAGAAAGGTGTTGTCTTCAAAGACACTGACTCTGCATTACGTGAAAACGAAGAATTATTCAAAGAATACTTCGCTTCAGTAGTTCCAGCTGCAGATAACAAATTCGCTGCATTGAACTCAGCAGTATGGTCAGGTGGTTCATTCATTTATATTCCTAAGAATATTAAATTAGATACACCACTACAAGCATACTTCCGTATTAACTCAGAAAACATGGGTCAATTCGAACGTACTTTAATCATCGCTGATGAAGGTGCTTCAGTGCACTACGTTGAAGGTTGTACAGCACCTGTGTACACTACAAACTCACTACACTCAGCTGTAGTTGAAATCATTGTACACAAAGATGCACACGTTCGTTATACTACAATTCAAAACTGGGCTAACAACGTTTATAACTTAGTTACAAAACGTACTTTAGTTCATGAGAATGGTAACATGGAATGGGTTGATGGTAACTTAGGTTCTAAGTTGACTATGAAATACCCTAACTGTGTATTAGCTGGTGAAGGTGCGAAAGGAAGTACACTTTCAATCGCATTAGCTGGTAAAGGACAAGTTCAAGATGCGGGTGCGAAAATGATTCACTTAGCACCAAACACATCTTCAACTATCGTGTCAAAATCTATCTCAAAAGATGGCGGTAAAGTTGTTTACCGTGGTATCGTTAAATTTGGACGTAAAGCTAAACGTGCACGTTCAAACATCGAATGCGATACTTTAATCTTAGATAACAAATCAACTTCAGATACGATTCCTTATAATGAAATTATGAACGATGACATTTCATTAGAACACGAAGCGAAAGTATCTAAAGTATCAGAAGAGCAACTCTTCTACTTGATGAGCCGTGGTATTTCAGAAGAAGAAGCAACTGAAATGATCGTAATGGGCTTCATCGAACCATTCACAAAAGAACTACCAATGGAATATGCCGTTGAAATGAACCGTCTAATCAAATTCGAAATGGAAGGTAGTATTGGATAGCTGTAAACCGCGTGGTTGTGCGATTCTTATAGTCGGAAAATGGCTATTGATACCATTTTGATACCATTTACTCATCAAAAATGGCTATCGCATCATGCTTTTTCTGGGTGTATAAATGGCTGTAAGTGCCCATCGTTTCAGTGATTTGAGCGTGTCTCATGAGTGACTGTAAAACGAAAATATCTACACCATTATTCGCAAGGTATGATGCATAAGAATGTCTCAGCGTGTGAATATTATAATGTGGGAAAGCCTTTTGAAATTTTTTATGAACATGACTATAATGTTTAGGTGCTATTCCACCAAAAATAAAATAGCTACGTTCATCAAAATATTTGTTAGCTGCTTTTTCACGTTGGTAGCGATCAGCTAACATTTGGTTAATAAATTTAGGTAAGGGGACAATATCTTCAGAGCTTTCAGTTTTAGCTCTGGGATATATAGTCCGATTAGAGATGTCCATAGTTTTGTCTATGGATATCTCTTTTTTATATTTATTAAAGTCTGTCCATACTAACGCCATTGCTTCTCCAATGCGCAACCCGGTATAAAACATCAACTTAAATAATTCTTGATAATCTTGTTCCTCCACTTCTTTTACACGCTCATCAAATTCTTCTCTTAACATATACTTTGGTTTAGGTTTAACACGTGGAATCGGTTTGATTGAGATAGTAGGATCTATACGCAAACCAAAATATTTTTTAGCGTAATTGATAACTACTTTGAAACCAGACCATATTGTGCGTGCGGTGTTAGTGGAAGGAATATTATCCATTAAATATTTTCGAAACTCTTGACACTGGTTCTGCGTAATTTTATTCATATTAATATGACCGAACTTATTTTTAAAGTGTCTGTTATATTCATTGATTTTACGTTTTTTAGTTTTAGGTCTTAAGTCGCTATGCTCTAAATAATGCATGAACACATAGTGGAAGGTATTCGAATCGCTATAACCCTCATTAATATCATTTAAAAACGCAGCTTCTGCATATTTAGCTTCTCTTTTAGTACTGTAACCTCGTTTCATTTTACGCTTGTTATTACCGTAAACATCTTTATATCTGACAGAAAAATACCATTTGTTTGTACTATCGTCTTTATATACTGGCATTTTTTCTCATTCCTCCTCAAAAAAGGTAAAAAAATAATAAGGGTACGGGGAGGTACCCTAAAGTTATTGATTTCTTAAGTGGAAATAATTTTACAATTCATCATAAACAGTATTGTGAATTTCAAGCTCTAAAACTTTATTGTCAGCGTCGATATAAAAGTCGCTATTGTAATTTATTTTGTTTACTTTTAACACTCCGCCATTATCTCTTACATACAACGCTACATCGTCGTCTTGGTCGATAATTACTAGGGTGTTCTCGTTTGTAAGAACTTCGTGTTCTCCGTCATACTTTACTTTAATAAGCCAATCGTTAAATTTCATTTTATGTTCCTCCTTAATTTTTAAAATAGGTTTTCTTATCTTTTTTAATGAGTTTTTTTAATTCCCTTTCACACAATATTTTCTCTAAATCCTTATTAATTTCTCTAATATCTTTTTGGTTATTTATGTTCATCGCTCTTTTTCTTTTATTCAAATACTTACACATAAATGTTCCCCCTTACGTCCTAAATCCAAAAGTAATATAGCTTAAATCTATCCTTACTATTCAACATATAGAAATATGTTATAATCAAATAAAAAAGTAGGTGCTATTTTGGAACTAATTTTATTAATATGTAGTTCTGGTGTCGCAGGATTATTCACATATATTTACTTAGATTACTTGTCAATTTTTGATACAGAAAAAATTGAAATAAAGAAAATGTTTTCGGTGCTATTCTCTTTAATTAGTATTGGTATATTCATGATAGTTCTTTATTTTATAAACTACATTCATATATACAATTTTCTCGGGATAATAATAGCGTTAATAATTTCCTTTATTGTGATAAATGTCTTAAATAAATCAGCTTATCCTTATATGATAAAAAAATTTAGAAATAAAATGAATAAGGAAAGAGAATCTAATAATCTAAATCCATTAAATGACAAACATGCTATAGATACAATTTTACAAACTTCAAATATGTTTTATATAGAAAAGTATAAAGATAATGAACACCCTATTTATCAAGGAATATTACTTAAACATGAAATGACAAATGATTTAGATTCAATATTTTCAATTAGGCCTACACCAATAATAAAAAATCATGAAAAAGTTATTAAAGAGTATTATTATCAACCTAAAAACACAGATGAATATTATAAATTTTATGGTTTAAAAAACTAATGATGCTTTTTAAATTCTTTACCAAACAATGACTCCATTGTAGATTCTGTAGGTTCTTTAAACTCTGTTGTGCGATTATTATAACCTTTTCTTATAGGTTCATTATTTCTTTTCTCATGACTTGACCCTCCGCCACCACGATGACCTGGGTCATTAGGATTATATTGTTGTTTTTTCTTTTCATTACTCATAATATCACCACCTTACAGCGTCTACTTATGTAGACGTCTTTTTTATATTCTTTTTGCTATTTCTTATTTTGAATTAGATTAGTGGTTATAAACAGCGTTAATATGATTGTGAAAATCAATATACTGATAACTGCTATAACTCTAGCAACAGGACTTTCGTTATAAATAACAACATAGAATCCTTGGTAGAAGAAATAAAGATATAGAGGCATTAATGCAATGAGAGTTTTACTATGCTTTGTCATTTCGTATTCCTCCTT
This sequence comes from Staphylococcus sp. HMSC055C03, assembly GCF_001809385.1. NCBI lineage: Bacteria > Bacillati > Bacillota > Bacilli > Caryophanales > Staphylococcaceae > Staphylococcus > Staphylococcus sp. HMSC055C03. Next base: position 11,596 of record NZ_KV797496.1, on the reverse strand, counting down.
CGCCCCAGAGTGAAGGGGGGTTATAAAATTACTTTCCCCACCAGCTCTACGCTTTGGTTAATGTAGGAGTGAAAGTTGACAAAGTTTTAAGAAATCCATTTCACTCAAAACTTCAATATTTTGCCCCTCATTTGATAATCTTTCTGCTTTTATAATTTTAGTTGATTTAGTATAATTATGTGTTTTCTCTAAATTTTCTAAATCTCCTACAACTAGATAGTTAGTTGATTTTTTTACAGTAGAATCATATATAGAACCGATGTCAGTAATTGTTTGTGCTACTTCTTTTCTCGTAAATGATTTTAATGCTCCAGTAAAACAAATGTGCTTACCATAAAAGATATGGTTCTTATCATTTAACTCTTGATTATAAGTCAGATTAATTATTTTTTTATTGGTCGATTTTTTTACAAATCCATTTTCACCTAATATTCCATACTTAAAATTTTGTTTTTCCACTAATTCATTTAAACTTATGCCTTGATCTTTTAATATACAGTAGGCAATCTGGGCACAGACCTTAGCGTCATAAAAAGCATTGTGATATTCTTCGTTTTCTATGTCAAAGTGTATAGCTAAATCTTGAAGTCTATATGAAGGTAAATTATAGAGATCTTTACTTAATCTATAAGTACAAAAATATAGATTGTTAGGTAAAGGTAGATTATATCTTCTAAAAGAATCGCATAATGCATACATATCAAAGGATGTATTATGCGCTACTATAATATGGTTATCAATGAATCTAATAATAGCATCATACATTTGATACATTTTAGGAGAATCAGCCACATCTTCTTTTGTTATTCCGTGTATGGAAGTATTTATAGAAGAAAAGTATGTTTCAGGATCTATATGAGTATAGAGAGCATCACAAATTCTATTATCTTTATATTTTAATAACGCTATTGAGCAAATAGAATCACGTTTTTCATTAGCAGTTTCAATATCAATGGCGATAAAATCCATAATTATCAAACTCCTTTATTTAAAATATTTTTTGACTTGCCATAATGTAAATTATGATTTTATAAAACTATTTTTCCTACTACTTTCAAATCATTAAATGAACTTACTGTAATATCTTCATACTTCGGATTCAAAGAGATAAGTTTAAGATATTCCGGATGGATATCAACACGTTTGATAAAGCTTGTACCATCAAGAACTACTAAAGCGATCGTTCCATCCTTTATGTTAGTTTCTCTTTTGATAAATGCGTATGTACCTTCTTTAATCATGGGTTCCATCGAATCACCGTTAACTAATATACAGAAGTCAGCACCCTTAGGAACTTCATCTTCATAAAACTCAACATCTTCTTCAATCAAGTCATCAAACAATTCTTCGCCGACTACACCAGCAGCTGCAGCGTGCATACGTTTGATAGTAATAATATTTCTGTCATTTTCAGATACTTCATTGTTTTGCTCTTCTAATTGTTTATTAGCAAAATCTAATACATTATGCTGGCGTGGAGGTGTGAGTTGAATAATTTTTGTGATCGATTCACTAATTATTGTGTCGTCTATCTCCATTAAACTTTCAGGTTTAATATTCAACCCTTTACAAATCTTTATGACATTTTCAACTTTAGCATTGAAAACGCCTCTTTCTAATATAGAACGAACTGTTGTATAAGCTAACCCTATTTCTGTTGAAAAAGCTTTAACCGAACCAGATTTTAATTCCATTAAATGTTTTAAATGTTTTTCTTTTTCCATTTTGGTTACCTCGTTTCTAATTTGTACTTATATAATATCATGCGAAAAATCGTATATCAATATAAAACAAATGAAAAAATACGAAAAATAGTATTGACTAAGTACGAAAATTCGTATATAGTTTAGTTAAGCACTTCGGCAGTGCTTGTTTTTAAAATTTAAAGTACGAAAATTCGTATCAAGGAGGAGGTACTATGTTGACTAACTTAGAGGAAGTCAGAAAACAGAAAAAAGTATCTCTGGTGGACATAGCAGACTTATTAGAAGTCCGTTATCAAACAGTATCAGATAAGATTAACGGTATTTCAGATTTCAAATTCGGAGAAGCGTTACTTATTAAAAATACTTTTTTTCCAGAGTATGAAATTGAATATCTGTTTTCACGAGAGAAAGAGAAAGTATCAACTTAATAGGAGGTGGAACAGTTGAACGAATTACAACTCAGTGACGATTTAACAACAATAGAAACAGAAATTAAGAGTTATCAAAACATCGCTGGTCAGTCGATTTTCGAGATAGGTCGAAGATTGAAACATGTGAAAGAGAACGACTTAGCTCATGGAGAATGGAGTAATTGGTTGAAATCAGTAAAGTTTAATGACTCACAAGCTAGAAAATTTATAAAAGTATCCGATGAATTTCAAGAGCGTTCGATGTCGAACACTTTAGGTGTTGAAGCTCTTTATCAAATTGCTACTTTACCCGAACCAGAACGCACTAAAGAACACGTTACTTCAACTGGCGAAACTAAAACACCTGATGAGATGACGGTACGTGAATTGCGTGAATTAAAACGCCAACTCAAACAACGCGACGAACAAAACGCCCAACTTCAATCCCAAGTGGAACAAGCACAGCGTTCAGAAGAAATCGCACGCAAGCAACTAGAGGACGCAGAGAATAGGGAGCCGGAGGTTGTGGAGCGTTACATGGAGCCAGAGGATTATCAACGGACTAAAGAAGCACTTGCTCAATCAAGACATCATCAAAAGATCATTGAACAACGTAATGAAAAATTAGAAAAAGACATCGAACAGATGAAACAACGCAGAGATGAAGTGAGTGAAAAATCACAGAAGTATGATGATTTGAATAAAGCACTGAGTGATATGAACGCTAAATTAACAGACGGGCAACGTAGGTTAAAAGCACAGAAAGAAGTATATGACTTAGTAAAAAAAGGTAATGAACTCATCAAAGAAATCGCACCGATGACTTACTTTATCCACGATGAATATATTTTGAGTAATGAATATGCTATAAAGCCTATTCAAAAGATTGCCGATGACTTACTGGACTTATCCAAAAAATTAAATCAACAAATTAAAAAGGGAGATGTAATCGATGTCTAAAAATTTAATCGATATTAGCAGAAGACAAGCTGACCAATTAGTTCAGCAAGCAGAAATGAGTAGAGGTCTTTTAGATAAGATGCTTGAGCATGAGAGAGAAATGGAAGAAACCAAAAAAGAAATGAGAGAGTTTAGCTATAAAATGCACGATATGGAGAAAACGCTCGACGATCGTTTTAAAAAACTAGAAAAGAATTTAACGCTAACACATGGCGAAGCTAAGTTCATTAAAGCGAAAGTTGCTGAAAAATCATATCAACTTGTGAATCAATACTTCACTGAAAAAGTATCCGATGAGCTTTACCACAAGAAACGTTGTCACTTTATCACAGGTTTGTACAGCATGCTCAATAAACACTTTAATTCTATCACTTATACAACAATTAAACATATTGATTATGAAAATGCAATGCGACTGTTAGAAAACGCAAACTTAGAAATTTTGAATCAAAATTACTTACGTCTTACTGACACTCAAAAAGATACAGCAGCGCGACATGGCGATTACAGAATCTTAGAGAGATTGGGTTAGGAGGGAAATAATGGATTTATTGGTCAAATTAGAAGATGAACTTATCAAATCTAAGTTAAGCGAAGGTAAGGAAGGTCTGGCGTTCTTATTAGAATACGCAGGTCCATATGACGATGACAGATACGACCTATTGTTAAAACAAGCTGGTATTACTTGTGACTTTTATGACGATAGCGAGTTAGAAGGATTTATCATAGATTCCTTTTCAATGGATCCAAATGAATTTTATGACAAATACGGTGTTAATTTTTGGATTTCAAGGGATGCAAATTTAACTAGGTTATCTAAGAGTGTTCAAAATATGAACGAAAGTAATAGAGATTACATGATTAGATTATACGCTGAAAGATTTTTAAGTAACGCGTAACATCCTACCCACAATCGATAGAACGAATTAAAGGAGGTGGAACGAAATGAGCAAACTATACAAAACAACCCTCCTCATCACAATGGCAGTTGTGACTTGGAAGGTCGTAAAGATTGAACGTTACATTACACGTTATTCATCGGATGTATCGCTAGATTTAGAAAAGCTGTTTGCAAATTCAAGAGCCTTTAAATATTGATAAAAGTAATGTTGACGTCGCTTATCTAAATATTCTTGATAGTCCACTCTGTTGTTAAATTCATCAATTTTATCAGCATGTGGAAGGGTTTGGATATAAGCAGAAGCAAATTCTTGCGGGTTATATTTTAAACCTTCAAACATAGTTACCCACCTCCTTTCTATAAGGAGATAACCAAATTATACCAAATATCGAACGAACAGATTAAGGAGGAAATGGAATGAACATTCAAGAAGCAACAAAGTTAGCGATGGAAAAAGGCAAATCAATTTATAGAAAAGATTTAAGAAATGAAGGGTTACGGGGAGAAATATTACCTACAAACGACCCATACCACGGCATGTTGTACACCATCCCAGATAAGAAGTCCTATAAGCAAAGATGGCAACCATTGGCAGAGGACTTAATATCTGATGAATGGCATGTTGTAGGAGAATAATCAAGCACCCGCTAGTTTTTTTAAATCTATTAAAAATGATGTAAAACAAAATTCGCTTCGTTTGTAAGCACAATATCACCACCCCAGGTGATTATACCAAATATTGAACAAACAATTTAATAGGAGGGACAAATAATGCAAGAAATAAAAAGAGTAGTAAATCCGCAACTTCGTAGCATTGAAACAGGTAACAATTTGCTTAACAAAGAACAAAAGTTACTAAAAAAAGGATTAAACGAAGAAATTAAAAACGCTAAACTTTCATACGCTGAAATAAATGAGGTTCTCTACCTAATTGATAGAGAACAACATTACCTAGCTAATTATCGTCGCTAGGTTGAAATATACCAAAAACCACAATCGAGCGGAATTAAGGAGGTGAAACAAAATGAGCAAACTCAAAGCAATTAAAATAGCACTCCTCTTATATATCGCTACAACGATATTAGAGAAAGTGCCGAAAAGAAAAAGACATGGAATTAAATTATCCATAAATAAAAACGGTTCATTCATTAAAAATTATTGAATGCGAGGTAAATACTTATCCTCTCTACTATTATAATCTAACGCCCAATTACTCTTGATGATGATCTTGTCAGGAAACTGAATGAACATTACATGAAAGCCGTTATCATATTGTTGCTCAAATATTTTTAAATCATCAGTTTGATAAATTTCATCATGCTGCATTCCATCTTGCCAATTTTCATATTCGTCAAGCCAAGGTGTATCTATTATAAATTCATTAGTACCACCATTCTTAGGAGCCTTGACTTCATAAGTAAAAGGGAATTTTTGGATATTAACCATTCTTAACACCCCCAATCCATCGCAGTAGCGATAAAACAATTATACATGAAAGGAGACGACACTTTATGATTATAAACTATTTAACTATAAAAGATATTCAAGTTCTAGCAGGAGTTGGTAAAAGCAAAGCAACCTCTATTGTAAGAGAGATGAACAATGAACTTAAGGAAGAAGGATTTATTGCGATTAGCGGAAAAGTCCCCGTTCAATTGGTGAGAGAAAAGTTTCCGTATTGTGATTTATCAGATGAAAAGATACGAGAGTTAAAAGAAATCACTGTATAAAGTAGGGGGTAATTAAAATGCATAAATCATTTTGGATAGCATATGTATTTTGTTTTGTAAGCACAACTATTCTTACATTTGTAACACAAGATTTCATTCTATCTTCAGCGATTTCTTTACTTCTGTCACTTGCGGTATATCTGTTCTTTTTAGTCTGGTACTACGAAGTAGATATATTCAATGATGAAGGTGAAGTAGTAGATGATGGCGAAGAGTATATTACGTTATTCACAATCAAATATTAAAAAAGACTGAATGCTAGTGGTTAATAGCAAACAGTCGGTAGGATATGAGATTACTCATATCCATATATTACCAAAATTATTAGGGGAGTCAATCATATATGGATAATATAGCAATAACTTTTGAGACATACAATATGAGTAAGCATGATTGCTATAGAAAAGACTGCTAGCACCGAAATTTGCTAACAGTCAAAGATGAAATGAATCCCCTTACATCATAACAAATTTTTACAGGAGGTACTACATGGACCTTAAAAAATATTCACATAAATTTATCGATGTGTTAGATGAGTCGGAAGTACAAGGTACGATCGAATACTCTAATTATGATAAAAAGCAAACACTAGTATTCACGTATAGAAAAAACTTAGATGTCCAACATGTGATTGTAGGTAGTGATAACAGCGACGAATATCAAAAACAATGCGTAGCAAATATAGAAAAAATATTGAGTGATAGAAAAAAGGTGAATTCCAATGCCTAAACAAACAGTTACCTACCTTATTAAGATTACTGATACCAATTTATATGTTACAAACAGACCCACTGAACAAAACACTACAATCAAATATTCAACCAGCCTTAGTGACGCTAGAGAGTTCAACGGAATGGAAGATGCAGCAGTAGATATGACATTCCATACTGCAATAAAAAAGACGGTAACTGAAACAACTGAATATGAGGAGGTTGAGTATGAATAAATCAGAATCGATAACCGAACTTAACAAAGCGTTAGCAAACTTCCACAAAGAAGTAAAACAACCAATGAAAGACGCTAACAACCCATTCTTCAAAAGTAAGTATGTACCACTTGAAAATGTAGTTGAAGCAATAGATGATGTAGCGCCTAAACATGGACTGACTTACTCGCAATATCCAGTCACTACAGAAAGTGGATTGGTAGGAATCTCAACGGTATTACTACATGAAAGCGGCGAATATATAGAATTTCCACCAGCAACTACTAAGCCTGACAAGAATACTCCTCAAGGTGTAGGTTCAGCACTAACATATATGCGTCGTTATTCATTGAGTGCGGTGTTTGGAATTACAAGTGATCAAGATGATGATGGTAATGAGGCGAGTGGAAAGAACTACAAAAACAAACAAGCGCAAATGGCTAGTAGTCAAACTCTAGGGACATTAAAAAAAGAAGTTATTAACTTCACAAATTTAATCAAAGGTACTAAAAAAGAAGCACCACAAAACGTAGTTGAGCAAAAATTCGGTGTTAAAAACTACAATCTAACAGAAAACGAAGCAGTACAAATAATTAATAAAATACAAAACAACGCAAAAACAATACCTGGAGGTAATGGCTAATGTTAAATAGAGTTGTACTTGTAGGGAGGCTTACAGCTGATCCACAATATCGAGTGACGCCATCAAGTTTAGACGTAGCAACATTCACACTGGCGGTCAACCGTAATTTTAAGGATAAAAACGGAGAGCAACAGGTGGACTTTATCAACTGTGTTGTTTTTCGTAAACAAGCAGAAAACGTCAATAATTATTTGAATAAAGGCAGTTTAGCAGGTGTCGATGGTCGCTTACAATCACGCAGCTATGAGAACGACGAAGGTCGTCGTGTATTTGTTAAGGAAGTTGTGTGTGACAGTGTGCAATTCTTAGAACCTAAGAATGCGCAAACCTCAAATAATAACCAATCAAATAACGAAGTGCAACAAAGAGAGAAGGCGCTTCAAAGCGAAAATCCATTCAATAATAGCAACAACTTTGATATGGATGATTCATCTTTACCTTTCTAGGAGTGGTTTTAAATGCAAAGAATCACTAATTACATTCAAGAAGATGACGGTACAATTACTGCCGTCATCAAGAATGTAAAACTTGGCAACAAAGAAACCTTGTTACTGGATAACGGAATGGATGTAGAAGTCGAAGTAAAGGTAGTAGATCCTTTTCTAATTAGCGATAAACAACGCCGGAAAATATTCGCTTTATGTAATGACATAGAGAGCCACACAGGGCAACCTCGAGACTATATGAGGTATTTGTTCATGGATTACGTAGAAGTCCTCTATGGGTATGAAAAACGCCTCTCATTAAGCGACTGTACACGTACCCAAGCAAACCAAATCATAGAGGTTACGCTTGATTGGATATTTTATAACAATATTCCATTAACTTATAAAACAAGTGACCTGCTTAAACAAGATAAATCCTTCTTGTACTGGTCTACAGTCAACCGTAACTGTATTATATGCGGTAAACCTCATTCAGACCTTGCACACCATTACGCAATAGGTAGAGGTAAGAACCGTAAGACAATGAACCATTACGGATATGAAGTGTTAGCGCTATGCAGATTCCATCATCAAGAACAGCACAACATAGGCGTAGACACATTCGACAAGAAATACCACTTAGAAAACTCTTGGGTTTCAGTAGATGATCGGCTTAACAAAATGTTGAAAGGATAGAGGAGGAAGTGGATAGATTACAAGCAATCAAAATAGCACTCCTAATCTTCATCTTGGCGGAAGAGATTAGGAATGCTAGAAATTATAGGACCCTCTTTTTCTATAAATTAATTATTCATCATCACTTTTGTAATCAAATGTTAAGTAAAAACAAATTAAAGAAATAAGTAACACAAATATTGAAATAGGGACATTAACAGGTTCGTTATACATTACTCCAGAGAATAAACTCCATGAAATATTTGGGGTGAAGACTAACGAAGTTGCATTAATCATTTTTTTAGTTGGAGGTGCATACTTTTGCATTTTGGTATTGTCGATGTCATCTTCTTTTCTATTTTCGCTTTTATTACTTATTGGATAGGAAGAATTGAAGGAGTCACTAACACTACAAAGGTTAACGGGATTGATAAAAGAATAGCGAAGTACATTGTTAATTCGCGTAATTTCCTTTACAGAAAAATTCGATTGGGCCTTAAATGCTTGAAGTGTCTTTTCAGAAAATAAGTTATTTCTAAAATTCATTGAGATGTCAATAGTAGGCACTTTGATTTTCACCAAATTTGAAGTATCAATATTTTTCAAATTAATATGACCTATATCTAGCAGTGTGTTTTTGTAAATATCGTTGAATTTCGTCATCTGATTAATAGTTTTTCTCAACTCTTTAGAAGGTTTTGTTGCTTGAAACATGGTGTTTCTTAAGTTGAAAATATTTTTATTCAATATGGGTCTGACATCTTTTAATGGATCGATATACATTTTACCACCTCCAATCCGATGCAAAAGCATTCAGAAAGATTATACCAGAAAGGAGAATGCATATGAGCGACCAACCCAGTTATTACGCAATAATCACTGCAGCTGTTAGGTATGATAATAGACTCACAGATAGCGAGAAATTACTATACGCAGAAATCACTGCATTGAGTAACAAATTCGGCTATTGTACAGCAACAAATAGTTACTTCGCAAGATTATATGAAGTAGTGAAAGAAACAATATCAAGAAGAATATCAAACCTTAATAAATACGGTTATTTAAAAATTGAAATAATCAAAAGTGATAACCAGGTGAAGCAAAGAAAAATTTACCCATTGACGCAAAAAATCAATACCTATTGACGCAAAAATCAATACCTATTGACGCAAAAATCAATACCCCTATTGACGCAAATGTTAAAGAGAATATTACAAGTAATAATATTATAAATAATAATACTACAAGTATAAATAACAAT